>NZ_LDSL01000052.1 GCF_001476815.1 Pseudacidovorax intermedius
GATTATGACACGCTTTTTTGGAAAGCTGCAAGAGGTTTCTTCAAACATCCCGCCGCCACAACCAATCACCACCACAAGATCCACAAACACAGCGTTTCTTGCAGCGAGCCTGTCAGTATAGGGGACAGGGCGCTGTAGGCGCAAGTGCCGCGGCAAAAAAGTTGCGCACGCCGCACTTATCAAGCTGGAGAGGACGTTTGGGCTCTGCCCTGCAATAGAGCGAACCGCCGAGCTTGGCGTACAAGTCGCGGGTTGGATTCCGGCATTGACAGCCAATGGGCGCTACTTACGCCTGCGCTGCCAGAACGCAATCACCTCGCCCATGATGCCCCGTCGGAACGCCAGCACGCAGATCATGAAGATCAGGCCAGTGACGATGGTCACCGATTCGCCCAGGGTGTTGAACCAGTCGATGCGGGTCATGGCCGCTAGCCCATTGCCCAGTTCGCCAATCTTGTTTTCGAGCGCCACAACGACGGCTGCGCCCACCAACGGTCCAGAGAGGGTTCCGAGTCCGCCGAGCAGCGTCATGAGAATCACCGAGCCCGATGAGGACCAATGCACGTCGGTCAGCGTGGCGAAGCCCAGTACCAGCGTCTTGAGCGCGCCGGCCAGTCCGGCCAGCGCCGCGGAGATCACGAAGGCGACCAGTTTCACCCGACCGACGTCGTAACCCAGGGAGAGCGCACGCGCTTCGTTCTCCTTGATGCCCTTGAGCAGCTGGCCGAACGGCGAATGGACCGTGCGGACGATGAGCGCGAAGGCGAGCGCGACGATCACCAGGGCGACGTAATACATGGTCAGGTCGCTGCCGAGGTCCAGCATGCCGAACAGGCGGCCGCGCGGCACGCCCTGCAGGCCGTCTTCGCCACCGGTGAACGGCGCCTGCAGCGCCAGGAAGTAGACCATCTGGGCCAGTGCCAGCGTGATCATGGCGAAGTAGATGCCTTGGCGACGGATGGCCAGCAGCCCGAAAACCCAGCCCAGGCCAGCGCCCACGGCCGTGCCCAGCAGCAGACCGAGTTCCGGCGTCACGCCCCAGACCTTGATGGCATGGCCCGCCACATAGGCGGCGCCGCCGAGGAAAGCCGCGTGGCCGAAGGACAGGAGCCCGGTGTAGCCCAGCAGCAGGTTGAAGGCCGCGGCAAAGAGTGCGAAGCACATCAGCTTCATCACGAAGACCGGGTAGGCGCCCAGCCAGGGCGCTGCAAGCAATGCCACGAAGAGCAGGCCGTAGCCCAAGGTGGATCTGGACATCATCGCTCGCGCAGCCTCGCTCATTTTTCCTTGCCGAACAGCCCAGCGGGCCGCAGCAGCAACACCACCACCATGATGACGAACACCACCGTGGAGGACGCCTCCGGATAGAACACCTTGGTCAGGCCCTCGACGACGCCCAGGCCCAGCCCGGTGAGGATGGCGCCCATGATGGAGCCCATGCCGCCGATCACCACCACGGCGAACACCACGATGATCAGGTTCTGCCCCATCAGCGGCGTCACCTGGATCACCGGCGCGGCAAGCACGCCGGCGAAGGCGGCCAGGGCGACGCCGAAACCATAGGTGAGCGTGATCATCAGCGGCACGTTGACGCCGAAGGCCTCGACCAGCCGCGGGTTCTCGGTGCCGGCGCGCAGGTACGCACCCAGGCGCGTCTTCTCGATCACGAACCAGGTGGCCAGACAGACGGTCAGCGACGCGACCACCACCCAGGCACGGTAGTTGGGCAGGATCATGAAGCCCAGGTTGGTCGCGCCGGTGAGCTGGTCGGGCGTGTCGTACTGCAGGCCCGACACGCCATAGAAGGAGCGGAATACACCTTCCACGAGCAGCGTGAGGCCAAGCGTCAGCAGCAGCCCGTACAGGTGGTCCAGCTTGTAGATCCAGCGCAGCAGCAGCCGCTCGATGAGCACACCCAGCAGGCCCACGATGAGCGGCGCCAGGATCAGCATCCACCAGTAGCCGATGCCGAAGTAGTTCATCGCCATCCAGCTGAGCACGGCGCCCAGCATGAACAGCGCCCCGTGGGCGAAGTTGATGACGTTGAGCAGGCCGAAGATCACGGCCAGCCCCAGGCTCAGGATGGCGTAGAACGAGCCGTTGACCAGGCCCAGCAACAGCTGGCTCAGCAAGGCGGGAAGGGAGACGGTCATGGCGTTGGCGCGAAGGTACTCGGTCGACCAGGCCTGGGGTCAGGCCCGGCGCGCGGTGCGGCGGCATCGGGCGGCCCGGGGCGCCCGATGCCGCCGGCCCGTCACTTCCACAGGGCGCACTTGCTCTCGGCCTTGGTGGTGAACACCTGCTCGCCCGGCAGCGTCTTGACCACCTTGAGGTAGTCCCACGGGCGCTTGGACTCGGACGGCTTCTTGGCTTCGACCAGGTACATGTCGTGCACGAAACGGCCGTCGGCGCGGATCTGGCCCTTGCCGTAGAAGTCGCTCACCGGCGTCTTCTTGAGCTGCTCCATCACCTTGTCGGAATCGGTGGTCTTGGCGGCTTCCACCGCCTTGAGGTAGGTCATGGTGGCGGAGTAGTCGGCCGCCTGGATGTCGGTGGGCATGCGCTTGGTCTTGTCGAAGAAGCGCTGGGCCCACTTGCGCGTGTCGTCGTTCATGTCCCAGTACCAGCTGGTGGTGTGCAGCAGGCCTTCGGTGTTCTTCAGGCCCAGGCTGTGGATGTCGGACAGGAAGACCAGCAGGCCAGCCGTCTTCATCGTCTTGTCGATGCCGAACTCCTTGGCCGCCTTGATCGAGTTGATGGTGTCGCCGCCGGCATTGGCCAGGCCCAGGATCTGGGCCTTGGAGTTCTGCGCCTGGAGCAGGAAGGACGAGAAGTCGCTGGCGTTCAGCGGCGTGCGTACCGAGCCCACGACCGTGCCGCCCTTCTCCTTGATGACCTTGGTGGTGTCGGCCTCCAGCGCGTGGCCGAAGGCATAGTCGGCCGTCAGGAAGAACCAGCTCTTGCCGCCCTGGTCGACCACCGCCGCGCCGGTGCCCTTGGCGAGCGCCACGGTGTCGTACGCATAGTGGACGGTGTAGGGCGTGCACTGTTCGTTGGTCAGCGCCGAGGTGGCCGCGCCGTTGTTGAAGTACACCCGCTTCTTCTCGGCCGCCACCTTGGCGGTGGCCAGGGCCGTGCCCGAGTTGGTGCCGCCGAAGACCATCGTCACGCCGGCCGTGTCGATCCACTCGCGCGCCTTGGAGGCGGCGATGTCGGCCTTGTTCTGGTGGTCGGCCGTCAGCAGCTCGATGGGCTGGCCGAGAGCCTTGCCGCCGAAGTCGTCGATGGCCATCTGGATGGCGGTGGCGCCGCCCTTGCCTTCCACGTCGGAGTACAGGCTCGACATGTCGGTGATGAGGCCGATCTTGACCTTCTCCTGCGCCAGGGCGGGAGAAGCGGCGCACAGGGCCAGCACGGCGGAAGCCAGGCAGGTGAGGGAGGTCTTCATGGGTGTTGTCTCCTGGGATGAAAGCGGAAGGACGCGAGGGACTCAGACGCCCAGCAATTCGCCGAGCACCGGCATCTTGGCGTCGAGTTCGGCGGCGCCGAAGGACTCGACCACGCGGCCATGCTCCATGACATAGAAGCGGTCGGCCAGCGGCGCGGCGAAGCGGAAGTTCTGCTCGACCATGAGCACGGTGTAGCCCTTTGCGCGCAGCGTGACGATCATGCGGGCCAGGGCCTGGACGATCACCGGCGCCAGTCCTTCTGAAATTTCGTCGAGCAGCAGCAGCCGCGCGCCGGTGCGCAGGATGCGCGCCACGGCCAGCATCTGCTGCTCGCCGCCGGACAGGCGCGTGCCCTGGCTATGGCGTCGCTCGGCCAGGTTGGGGAACATGGCATAGATCTCGTCGACCGACATGCCCTGTCCGCCGCCCTTGAGCACCGGCGGCAGCAGCAGGTTCTCTTCTGCCGACAGGCTGGCGAAGATGCCGCGCTCTTCGGGGCAGTAGCCGATGCCGTGGTGGGCGATGCGGTAGGTGGGCAGGCCCACGGTCTCGTGGCCATCCACCCGGATGCTGCCCTTGCGGCTGCCGGTCAGGCCCATGATGGCGCGCAGGGTGGAGGTGCGGCCGGCGCCGTTGCGCCCGAGCAGCGTCACCACCTCGCCGTGGTTCACCTGGAGGTCCACGCCATGCAGCACGTGCGATTCGCCGTACCAGGCGTGCAGCCCCTCGATCTGCAGTGCGGGCGCGGCCATCAGTGGGCGCCCTGCAGCTGGCCGTCGGTGGTGCCCATGTAGGCCTCCATGACCTGCGGATTGCGGGAGACCTGCGCATAAGGCCCTTCGGCCAGCACGGCGCCGCGCTGCAGCACGGTGATGGTGTCGGCGATGGTGGAGACCACGCTCATGTTGTGCTCCACCATGAGGATGGTGCGCCCCGCGGAGACCCGCTTGATCAGCTCCGCTACGCGGTGCACGTCCTCGTGGCCCATGCCCTGCGTGGGCTCGTCCAGCAGCATCAGCTCGGGCTCCATGGCCAGCGTGGTGGCGATCTCCAGCGCGCGCTTGCGGCCATAGGGCAGATTGACGGCCAGGTCGTCGGCCATGCCGTCCAGGCCCACCTCGGCCAGCAGTTCGAGCGCGCGGGCATTGAGGGGCAGCAGGCTGCGGTCGCTCTTCCAGAAATGGAAGGAGGTGCCCAGCGCACGCTGCAGCGCCAGCCGCACGTTCTCCAGCACGCTCAGGTGCGGGAACACGGCCGAGATCTGGAAGGAGCGGATGATGCCGCGCCGCGCGATCTGCGCCGGGCGCTCGCGCGTGATGTCGATGCCGTTGAAGAGGATGGTGCCGGAGGTGGGCTCCAGGAACTTGGTGAGCAGGTTGAAGCAGGTCGTCTTGCCTGCGCCGTTCGGCCCGATCAGCGCGTGGATGGCCCCGCGCTGCACCTGCAGGTCGACCCGGCTGACGGCGGTGAAGCCCTTGAACTCCTTCGTGAGCTGGCGTGTCTCGAGGATGATGTCGCTCATCGTCCGGCCTCCTGCCGCTGCGCACCGGTGCTGGGGGTCATGCGTCTCCGTCGTTGTCGTGCCTGACTGTGCCCCGCGATGCCTTGTGGACCTCGGGCGTTGGGGGGCATTGTTGGCATCGCCCTCCCCTGCCGCTACTGGGGCAAATGCGGATGCTGCGGTGCAATGCGACGGGCGGCCTCGCCCGCCGGATGGCGCGGCAGGCGCCCATGAAAAAACGCCCGCTGCCGGCGAGGGCAGCGGGCGTTGCGCGACGCCGGGCCGCGCGTCGATGCGGTCCGTGGACCGCCGCCGTCGGTCAGTGCGCGCCGGCCGCAGCGTCGCTGCCGGCGCCCCCCTTGGCGGGCTTGGCGATCCAGATGATCGGGATCAGCAGCACGAAGAGCACGGCCGAGGCATAGAACAGGTCGGCCGTGGCCAGCATGAAGGACTGCTGGTCGGCCAGCCGGTTGATCTGCGCCAGCGCCTGCTCGGGGCTGAAGCCCGCGCTGCCGAACATCGACAGCGTCGCATTGGCCGCCGGGCTGGCCGGGTTCACCGCCTCGGCCAGCTGCGCATGGTGCAGGGCGGCGCGGTTCTCCCACAGCGTGGTGGAGATCGACGTGCCCATGGCACCGGCCGTGATGCGCGCGAAGTTCGACAGGCCCGAGGCCGCCGGGATGCGGTCCGGCGGCAGGCCCGACAGCGTGATCGTCACCAGCGGGATGAAGAAGAACGCCATGGCGATGCCCTGGATGAGCGTCGGGATCATGATGGTCTCGAAGTCCGTCTGCGTGGTGAAACGCGCGCGCATCCCCACCACGATGGCGAAGACCACGAAGGACAGCGTGGCGTAGATGCGCGGATCCACCCGGCCCACGGTCAGCCCCACCACGGGCGACAGCACGATGGCGAACAGGCCCACCGGCGCCAGCACCATGCCCGCCGACGTGGCCGTGTAGCCCATGAACTGCTGCAGCCACAGCGGCAGGATCACCACGTTGCCGAAGAACAGCCCGTAGCCCACCGACGTGGCCAGCGCCCCCGACCAGAAATTGCGGCGGCGGAACAGCGACAGGTCCACCACCGGATGCTTCTCCGTCAGCTCCCAGGCCAGGAAGAGCGCGAAGCCCACCACCGCCACCACGGCGAGCGCGACGATCTGGCCGGAATGGAACCAGTCCAGCTCCTTGCCCTTGTCCAGCATCAGCTGCAGCGAACCCACCCAGGCCACCAGCAGGCCCAGGCCGATGGCGTCGATGGGCACCTTGCGGGTGGCCGTCTCGCGCTTGCGGTAGATGCTCCACGTCACCGTGGCCGCGAGCAGGCCCACCGGCACGTTGATGAAGAAGATCCACGGCCAGGAGATGTTGTCGGTGATCCAGCCGCCCAGCAGCGGGCCCATGACGGGCGCCACCAGCGTGGTGATGGACCACATGGCCATCGCCAGCCCGGCCTTGGCCCGCGGATAGCTCGACAGCAGCAGGGTCTGCGACAGCGGGATCATCGGTCCGGCCACGAAGCCCTGCAGCGCCCGGAAGGCGATCAGCGTGGTCATGTTGGGGGCCATGCCGCACAGCCAGGAACTCAGCACGAACAGCAGCACGCTGGCCATGAACAGCCGCACCTGGCCGAAGCGCTGGGTGAGGAAGCCGGTAAGCGGCACGGCGATGGCATTGGCCACGCCGAAGCTGGTGATGACCCAGGTGCCCTGCGTCGGGCTGACGCCCAGGTCGCCCGAGATGGCGGGCAGCGAGACGTTGGCGATGGACGTGTCCAGCACGTTCATGAAGGTGGCCGCGGACAGGGCGATGGTGCCCAGCACGCGGGCCGAACCCTCCAGCGGCGCGATGGCGGCCGCTGCCGCCTTCGGATCGGAGGCAGACATGGGCGCAGTCCCCTGCCCTTACTGCGGCCGCGCGGCGGCGGTCGCCGTCGACGCCAGCGCCGCATGGCGGGCGCCGCCGTCGGCCGCCTGGCTCGACGGCGAGGACGCCGCGGGCTTGCCCCGTCCCGCGGCAGGCGCGGCGGACGGTGCCACCGGCTTGCCGAGGTTGGCGGCGATGATGCGCTGCACCGCCTCGTCCGCGCCGTCGTCCTGGCCGTTGTAGACCTGCGTCGAGGCGAAGTCGGCGGGCCGCGGCGCATCGGCGAGCATGCGGCCGCCCGTGTTGCTCACGTCCACCTCGGCGTCCATCGACAGACCCACGCGCAGCGGATGCGCCTTGAGCTCGGCCGGGTCCAGCGTGATGCGCACGGGCACGCGCTGCACCACCTTGATCCAGTTGCCGGTGGCGTTCTGCGCCGGCAGCAGCGCGAAGGCCGCACCGGTGCCCACCCCCAGGCCGGCCACCTTGCCGTGGTAGACCACGTCTTTGCCGTACACGTCCGCCACCAGCTTCACGGGCTGGTCGATGCGCAGGTTGCGCAACTGGCTTTCCTTGAAGTTGGCATCGACCCACAGCTGGTTGAGCGGCACGACGGCCATCAGCGGTGCGCCGGGCGCCACGCGCTGGCCGAGCTGCACGGTGCGCTTGGCCACGTAGCCGTCCACCGGCGCGGGCATGGCCACGCGCTGCGTCGCCAGCCACGCTTCGCGCACCTTGGCGGCGGCGGCGCGCACGCTCGGATGCTCTTCGATGGTGGTGCCTTCGGTCAGCGAGCGGTTGCTGGCCAGCTGCTCGCGCGCCGCGGCCACGGCGGCCTCGGCCGCGGCCTGATTGCTGCGCGCGGCAGCCAGGGCCGTCTCGGCATGGTTGAGCTCTTCCTTGGAGACAGCGCCGTTGCCGGTCAGCGAACGGCGCCGCTGCAGGTCGTCCTGCGCGCGGGCCACGTCCGCGCGGGCCTTGACGACGTCGGCGTCGCGCAGGCTCACCTGCGCGGCCAGCGAACCGTTGTTGACGTACAGCGTGCGGGCTTGGCGCACCGCCTGGCCCAGGGCCGCCTCGGCCTGCGCCAGCGAGACCTCGACGTCGGCCGGATCGAGCCGCACCAGCGGCTCGCCCTGCTTGACGTAGTCGGTGTCGTCGGCGGCGATGGACATCACGGTGCCGCCCACCTGAGGCGTGATCTGGATGATGTTGCCCTGCACGTAGGCGTTGTCGGTGGATTCGTAATGGCTGGCCACCAGCCATTCGTAGGCGGCCCAGCCCAGGCCGCCGACCACCACGACGGCGGCGATGGCGGTCAGCGCCTTGCGGCGCTTGCTGTTGGGCGCCTTGCCTTCGGGCGCGGCGGGGGCGGTGGCGGGAGAAGAAGCAATGTTGTCGTTCATGGTGTGGCTCCTTGCGGACGGACGGGCGCTGCGGTTCAGCGCGCGGCGTTGGCGGATTCTTGAAGGGCGGCCGTCTGCGCCGCCGGGGCCGGCTCGCCGGCCCAGCCCCCGCCCAGCGCGCGGGCGAGCGCGGCCTGGGTGTCGAGGGCGCGTGCGGCCAGGTCCACCGCCTGGCGGCGCTGGGCCAGCACGGCGGTTTCGGCCGTGAGCACGTTGAGGTAGTTGCCCAGGCCGGCCTGGTAGCGCTGCACGGCGATCTGGTAGGCGCCCTCGGCGGCCTCCTGCGCCGCCTGCTGCTCGCGCTGCTGCCGCCCGATGGAACGGCTGCTGGTCACCTGGTCGGCCACTTCGCGCACCGCGTCGAGCACGGCGGCGTTGTAGCTTTCGATGGCCGCGTCGTGGTCGGCAGCCTTGGCCCCCAGGTTGGCCCGCAGGCGACCGCCCTCGAAGATCGGCAGGTGCAGCGCCGGGCCCACGCCCCACTGCAGGCTGCCGGACTTGAGCAGCCGGTCGAAGCCGATGGCCTGGGTGCCGGCGAAGGCCGTGAGGTTGATATTGGGATAGAACTGGGTGCGGGCATTGGCCTCGTCGCTGGCGGCGGCTTCCACGCGCCAGCGCGCGGCGACGACGTCGGGCCGGCGGGCCAGCAGGTCGGCCGGGATCTGCGCGGCCAGCGGCACCGGCCTGAGCGCCGCGAGCGCCGGCGGCGTCAGCTGCGCCGTCGCGTTCGGCACGCCGACCAGCGCGTCGAGCGCATGCCGGGCGTTGTCGATCTGCTCGCCCAGCGCCTCGATCTGCTGGCGCGCCTCGGGCAGGCCGCCTTCGCTCTGGCGCTGCTCCAGCTGCGTGTCGAGGCCGGCGGAGACGCGGTCGCGCACCAGGCGCAGCGTCTCGTCGCGCTGGGCCAGGGTGCGGCGGGCCACGTCGCGCTGCGCCTCGAGGCGCGCCCACTGCACGTAGCTGCGCGCGACGTTGGTGGCCAGCAGGATGCGGGCGGCCTGCACGTCGGCCTCCGCCGCCCTGGCGGCGCCCACGGCGGCCTGGATGGCGCTGCGGTTGCGGCCGAAGAAATCGAGCTCCCAGCTGCCGTTGAGCTGCAGCGTGCCGTTTTCCTGCACGGTGCCACCCAAGGCGCCGTAGATGTAGTTCTCGCTGTAGCGCTGGCGCAGCAGCTGGGCGTCGCCGCTCAGTTGCGGCCGGCCGGCCGCCTCGGCACCGCCGGCCGCGGCCAGGGCGCGCGCGACGCGGGCCTGGGCCACCTGCAGGTTGGGGCTGCTGGCCAGGGCCTGGTCGACCAGCCGGTCGAGCTGCGCGTCGCCGAAGGCCTGCCACCAGCGCGCATCGACCTGGGCGAACTCGGGCGCCGGCCCCGGGGCGGCCGCCGGCACGCCGGCGGCGGTGGCGTCGCGCATGCGCGCATGGGAGGCGATGCCAGCCGTGTCGGCACAGCCAGCCGCCAGCAGTGCCACGACCAGGCCGGCAGCCCAGGCGGCCGGCCGGCGCACGCGGCGCTCGAAAGAACACACGGTCATCGGGAGACTCCTTGCCCGGCCGCGCGGCTGCACGCGGCCTGCTTTCTCTGGGCGTTTTCCAGGATTCGTTGCAGATAGCTCTTGAGCTGCTTCCATTCGGCTTCGGAGAAGCCGGCCAGCACCTCGTTGTGGATGCGGGACAGCACGGCGGGCACCTTTTGCGCGGCGCTCATGCCCTCGGGCGTGAGTTCCAGGTTGACCACGCGGCGGTCTTCCTGCGAACGCACACGGCGCACCAGGTCCTTGGCCTCCAGCCGGTCGAGCAGGCGCGTCATCGCGCCGGTGTCGAGCTGGCACTCGCGCGCCAGTTCGGCCACGGTGCGCGCGCTGCTCGCGTGCAGCTTGTGCAGCGGCACCCACTGTGGATAGGTCGGGCCGCCGGGCTCCACCAGTTCGCCTTCCACCGCCTGCGACACGCAGGCCAGGATGCGCTTCATCGTGTAGCCGAGGCTTTCCTCGGCGGTGTAGGTTTCCGGCTTATAGAAGTCGGCAGGCGGCGGGCCGGACGATGTCCCGGCAGCGTTTGTCTCGGATTTGGACATGGGCGAATATTATTTGCCGCGACAAATACTGTCAAGGCTGAGTTTGGTCCGGCAATGGCTGGCTAGAATCCCCGCCGTTTTGCCGCGCCGCTTCGGCGCCGCCTCCTGCCTTCCCGTGAAGAACGCCAAAACCTCCCCCCGATCGCTTGCCGGCCTGGCCCCTTTTCTGAGGCCTTATCGGCTTCAGATCGCCCTGGCCGGGCTGTTCCTCGTCATGGCCGCGGTGACCACGCTGGTGTTCCCGGTGGCGCTGCGCCAGCTGATCGACGCCGGCCTCGCACCCAAGGCACCGGGCGACCAGGTCATGGCGCTGCGCTCGCATTTCGTCGCCCTCTTCGGCGTGGCCATCGCGCTCGGCCTCTTCTCCGCGGCGCGCTTCTACACCGTGAGCTGGCTGGGCGAGCGCATCACGGCCGACGTGCGCACCGCCGTCTATGCGCGCGTGTTGCGGCAAAGCCCCCAGTTCTTCGAGACCACCCAGACCGGCGAAGTGCTGTCGCGCCTGACCGGCGACACGACGCTGGTGCAGACGGTGGTCGGCTCCTCGCTCAGCATGGGCCTGCGCAATGCCGTGATGGGCGTGGGCGCCCTGGCCATGCTGGTGTGGACCAATCCCTGGCTGATGGCGCAGGTGCTGCTGGTCCTCGTCCTCGTGGTGCTGCCGGCCATGGCCTTCGGCCGGCGGGTCCGCCGCCTGTCGCGGGCCAGCCAGGACCGCGTGGCGGATGCGAGCGCGATCGCGGCCGAGGTGCTCAACGCCATCCCGGTGGTGCAGAGCTACACCGCCGAGCCGCGGGAGGCCCAGCGCTTTGCCACCTCCACCGAGGCCGCCTTCGACACCGCGGTGCGCCGCACCGGCGCGCGGGCCGTGCTGGTGGCCTTCATCATCATCGCCACCTCGGCCGCCCTGCTCTGGGGCCTGTATGCCGGCACGCAGGCCGTGCTGCGCGGCGAGATCAGCCCCGGCCACATGGGGCAGACGGTGGTGTACGTGGTCATCCTGGCCAGCGCGCTGGCCGTGCTGGGCGAGGTCTATGGCGATCTGCTGCGCGCCGCCGGGGCCACCGAGCGGTTGATGGAACTGCTCCACGCGCCGAGCACCATCGCGTCCCCCGACACGCCGGTCGAGCCGCCGCCGGCCGCGGCCGGCGCCACGGTCGCGTTCGACCGGGTGGAATTCCACTATCCCTCGCGGCCGGGCACGCCGGCGCTGCGCGACTTCAGCCTGGCCGTGGCGCCCGGCGAGACGGTCGCCCTCGTCGGTGAAAGCGGGGCCGGCAAGAGCACCGTCTTCCAGCTGCTGCTGCGCTTCTACGATCCGCAATCCGGCCTGCTCCGGCTCGACGGCCAGGCCTTGGGCCAGTTCTCGCTGGAGGCCCTGCGCGCCCGCATCGGCCTGGTGCCGCAGGAGGCGGTGATCTTCTCCACCAGCGCACTCGAGAACATCCGGTACGGCCGCCCCGATGCGACCGAGGACGAGGTGCGCCAGGCCGCGCGCCTGGCCCATGCCGACGGCTTCCTGAGTGCCTTGCCCGAGGGCTACCAGACCTTCCTCGGCGAGCGCGGCGTTCGCCTGTCGGGGGGGCAGAAGCAGCGCATCTCGATCGCGCGCGCCATCCTCAAGGCCCCGCCGCTACTGCTGCTCGACGAAGCCACCAGTGCGCTGGATGCGGAAAGCGAGCGGGTGGTGCAGGCCGCACTCGAATCGGCGATGCAGGGCCGTACCACGCTGGTCATCGCCCACCGCCTGGCCACGGTCCAGAAGGCCGACCGCATCGTCGTGCTGGACCATGGGGCCATCGTCGAGCAGGGCAGCCATGCCGAGCTGCTGGCGCGCGGCGGCATGTACGCCAGGCTGGCGGCGTTGCAGTTCACGGCCTGAGGACGGGCGAACGGCCCTGCATCCGTCGGCCCATGAAGAAGCCCGCCGAAGCGGGCTTTTCAACAGCTGCCGACTACTGAACAGCGCACCGGCCCGCCGCCGTTGCGACGTTCCGCCTTGCTACTGCAGCGTTTCCTTGAGCGCCGCAGGCAGCGGCAGCGGCATCACGCCGATGCCCTCTTCCAGCAAGGCCATCGCTTCCTGGGGCGTCGCCTGGCCACGAATGCCGCGCTCCTCGATCTCGCCGCTGTGCATGCGCCGGGCTTCCTGCGCGAAGCGCTCGCCGACGTCCTCGGTGCTGGCCAGCACCTGGCGCACCGCCTTCATCCAGCGGGCCTCGATGGACTCGGTCGTGGCCGGAACAGGCACCGGCGCCGCGGGCGCCGCCTCGGCCGGCTCTCGGCGGCCGGCGCCCAGGTTGAGGCGCGGCGCGCTCAGGCCCTTGGCGATGGCGGTGTCGCCGCACAGCGGGCATTCGATCTGGCCGCCGTCCCGCTGGCGTTCGAATTCCGCTTCGGAGCCGAACCAGCCCTCGAAGCCGTGGCCATGGGCGCAACGCAGATTGAGGACCTTCATGACGCGGGATTATCCGCAGACTGCCAATCCAGCGCCCAGTGGCCGGAAAGCACGTTCTGCATCCAGACCGTGCAGGCCAGCGTCTTGGCATCGGTGACGGTGCCGTCGCGGCACCAGCCCAGCAGCTCGTCCGGCGTGGCCGTGAACACGTCCAGGAACTCGCCCTGGTCGAGCTGGCGCTCGCCCGCCACGAGGCCGCGTGCGAAGTAGATGTGGATCACTTCGGTGGAATAGGCCACGGCCAGGTGCATTTCGCCCGCCCGGGCCCACTCGCGCGCGCGGTAGCCGGTTTCCTCCAGCAGCTCGCGCTGGCCGCAAAGCAGCGGGTCCTCGTCCGCGTCCAGCTTGCCGGCGGGAAACTCGACCATGACGCACGCCACCGGATAGCGGAACTGCCGCTCCAGCACCACGCGGCCATCGTCCAGCAAGGGAATCACCACCACGGCACCGGGGTGCACCACGTACTCGCGCGTCGCGGCACCGCCATCAGGCAGCGCGACCGTGTCGCGCAGTGCGCGCAGGAAGCGGCCCTGGAACAGCAGCTCCGAAGCGACCTTCTTTTCTTCCAGATGGGAGATGTCTGCAGTCACGAGTCAGTGCCCTTCTTTCGCTTGAGGAGGTAGCGCCAGACGAAGCCAGGGAAGGCCAGCACGACGAAGAAGGCGCCGGTCACGGCATAGAACTCCCAGCCCTGCGCCGCCACCATGCCCTGGCGTGCCTCGAAGAGACGTCCGACGCCCCCGGCGACCAGGTAGCACAGCAGCAGTTCGGCCAGACGCAAAGCGAGCGGCTTGAACGCCGTGCGCCAGGGCAGCACGGCGAGCAACCGCTCGTTGACGAAGGGCAGGTTGGCCAAGACCAGCGCGACACCCAGCACCACCCAGGCCGATGCGACGCCGCTGTCCACGCTGCGATCAGTTGCCCAGCGTGGCCACGATGGCCTGGGCGCAGAGCGTCATCAGGCCGCCGGGCAGGATGCCGAGGATCAGGATCAGCGCGCCGTTGATCGACAGCACTGCGCGCACGTCGCGCGGCGCGGCCACGGTCGTCACGGTCAGCGGGGCGTCGAAGTACATCACCTTCACGACGCGCAGGTAGTAGAAGGCACCGATCAGCGACATCAGCACGGCGAACACCGCCAGGCCGATGTAGAAGCCCTGGCCCGAGGCCAGCAGCGCCTGCAGCACCGCCAGCTTGGCATAGAAGCCGACCAGCGGCGGAATGCCGGCCAGCGAGAACATGGCGATGGCCATCACGCCGGCATACAGCGGGCTGCGCTGGTTGAGGCCGGCGAGGTCGGAAATCTCCTCGCTCTCGAAGCCCTCCCGGGCCAGCAGCAGGATGATGCCGAAGCTCGCCAGCGTGGTCAGCACATAGGTCACGATGTAGAACATCGAGGCGCTGTAGGCGTACTGGGCGTTGAGCGTGTTGCCGTCCACCACGCCGGCCACCAGGCCGAGCAGCACGAAACCCATCTGCGCGATGGTCGAGTAGGCCAGCATGCGCTTGAGGTTGGTCTGCGCCACGGCGGCCAGGTTGCCCACCAGCAGCGACGCCACGGCCAGCACGGCCAGCATCTGCTGCCAGTCAAAGGCCAGCGGCAACATGCCTTCCACCAGCAGGCGGATGACGATGGCGAAGGCGGCCAGTTCGGGCGCGGCGCCGATCAGCAGCGTCACGGCCGTGGGGGCGCCGTGGTAGACGTCAGGCAGCCACATGTGGAACGGCGCGGCGCCCAGCTTGAACGCCAGCCCGGCCACGATGAAAACGAGTCCGAAAACCAGCACCTGGTGGTTCACCTTGCTGCTGGCGATGCTCTTGAAGACCTCGTTGACGTCCAGCGAGCCGGTGGCGCCGTACATCATCGACATGCCGTAGAGCAGGAAGCCGCTGGCCATGGCGCCGAGCACGAAGTACTTCATGGCGGCTTCGCTGGCGGTGGCGTGGTCGCGGCGCAGGGCCACCAGGGCGTAGCTGGACAGCGTCAGCAGTTCCAGGCCCAGGTAGATCATCAGGAAGTTGCTGCCCGAGATCATCACGAACATGCCCAGCAGCGAGAACAGGCTGAGCGTGAACATCTCGCCGCCGCGCAGCATCTGGCGGTCGGCCGCATAGGGACGGCCGTAAACCAGCGTGACCATCAGCGCCACGGCCGAGAAGCACTTGAGCCAGTTGCCCATGGGATCGCTGACCACCATGCCGCCGAAGCCGTGGAAGGTCTGGCCATTGGCCGCGTTCATGCCGGTGAGCAGGGCCGTGGCGGCCAGCGTCAGCAGCGTGAGCACATGGGTGGCGGTGCGGTGCGTGCTGCGGACCCGCAGGTCGAACAGCGTGATGACGCAGGCCATCACCAGCAGCAGGATCTCGGGGTAGATGGCCACCCAACTGAGTTTGTCGATCATCTTGTTCTCTTGTCTGCGTGGACTCTGGTCAGGGCAGCTTGGAGGCGGCCACGTGGCGCAGCAGCTCGGCCACGGAAGCGTTCATCACGTCGGTGAAGGGCTTGGGGTCCAGGCCCATCCAGAGCACGGCCACGGCCAGCACGGCGAGCATGAAGAACTCGCGGCCGTTGATGTCCGTCAGTTCCTTCACGTGGTCATTGCCGATGGGGCCCAGGTACACGCGCTTGTACATCCACAGGGTGTAGGCGGCGCCGAAGATCAGGGCGGTGGCGGCCATCAGGCCGATCCAGAAGTTGGCCTTCACAGCGCCCAGGATCACCATCCACTCGCCCACGAAGCCGGCGGTCGCGGGCAGGCCGCAGTTGGCCATGGCGAACAGCAGCGCGAAGGCCGAGAACTTGGGCATGACGTTGACCACGCCGCCGTAGTCGGCGATCTGGCGCGAATGCATGCGGTCGTACAGCACGCCGATGGACAGGAACATCGCACCCGACACGAAGCCGTGGGCGATCATCTGCACGATGCCGCCGGCCACACCGAGCGGGTTGAAGATGAAGAAGCCCAGCGTCACGAAGCCCATGTGGGCCACCGAAGAATAGGCCACCAGCTTCTTCATGTCGCGCTGGACCATCGCCACCAGGCCGACGTAGATCACGGCCACGATCGACAGCGCGATCATCAGCCAGGCCCACTCGCGGGCGGCGTCGGGGGCGATCGGCATGGAGAAGCGCAGGAAACCGTAGGCACCCAGCTTCAGCATGATGGCGGCCAGCACGGCGGAGCCGCCGGTGGGCGCCTCGACGTGCACGTCGGGCAGCCAGGTGTGCACCGGCCACATCGGCACCTTGACGGCGAAGGCCGCGAAGAAGGCGAAGAAGATCAGCGTCTGCGCGGTGGCGCCCAGCGGGGTGCGGTGCCAGGTGGCGATGTCGAAGCTGCCGCCCGAGGCGCGGTACAGGTACACCAGCGCCACCAGCATCAGCAGCGAACCGAGCAGCGTGTACAGGAAGAACTTGAAGGCCGCGTAGATCCGGTTCGGGCCGCCCCAGATACCGATGATCAGGTACATCGGGATCAGCGTGGCCTCGAAGAACACGTAGAACAGCATGCCGTCGAGCGCGGCGAAGACGCCGATCATCAGGCCCGACAGAATCAGGAACGCGCCCATGTACTGGTTGACGCGCTCGGTGATCACCTCCCAGGCCGAGATCACGACGATCACGGTGATGAAGGCCGTGAGCAGCACGAACCACATCGACAGGCCATCGACACCCAGGTGGTAGTTGATGTTGAAGCGCTCGATCCAGGGCGCGCGCTCGACGAACTGCATCGCCGCGGTGCCGGTCTGGAAACGCGTGTACACCGGAATGGTGACGAGGAAGCTCCCCACCGACCCGACGAGTGCCGCCCAGCGCACGAAGCGCGCCTGGTCGTCCCGCCCGAACGCCAGCAGCAGGGCGCCGATCACGATCGGCAGCCAGATGGCAAGGCTCAGCAAACCCATTTTTCTTGTTCTCCAGCCCGCGTCAGCGCTTGAACCAGACGAAGTACGTCATGAGAAGGAACACCCCCAGCAGCATGGCGAAGGCGTAGTGATAGATGTAGCCCGACTGGATCCAGCGGATGGCCGCCGAGATGCGGCCCACCAGCTTCCAGGAGCCGTTGACCAGCGCGCCATCGATGACGGCCTGGTCGCCGCCCTTCCAGAGGCCGGTGCCCAGCGCACGGGCGCCACGGGCCAGGATGTTCTCGTTGATCCAGTCGAGGTAGTACTTGTTCTCGAGCAGGTTGTAGATGGGCATGCAGGCACGCTTGATGGCGGCCGGCAGCGCCGGGTTGACCATGTACATGTAGTACGACAGGGCCACGCCGGCGATCGCCAGCCACAGCGGCAGGCTGGTCAGCGAATGCAGGGCCATGGCGACCGGGCCGTGGATGTCCTCGCGCAGTTCGGCCATCGCGGGGTGGCGCGCCACGTCGACGAAGATCACGCCGTCGAAGAAGCTGTTCAGCATCGGCATCAGCGTGAAGAAGCCGATCACCACCGACGGGATCATCAGCAGCAGCAGCGGCACCGTCACCACCTTGGGCGACTCGTGCGGCTCATGGTGGCCATGGCCGTGATGGTCGTCGTGGCCGTGGCCATGCGCGTCGTCATGGTGCGCGTCCGGGTTCTGGTCGTAGCGCTCCTTGCCGTGGAAGACCAGGAAGTAGAGGCGGAACGAATAGAAGGCCGTAACGAACACGCCGGCGACCACCGAGAAGTAGGCGAAGCCCGCCGCCGGCAGATGGCTGGCATGCACCGCCTCGATGATGGCGTCCTTGGAATAAAAGCCCGAGAAGAAGGGCGTGCCGATCAGCGCCAGGGAGGCCAGCAGGAAGGTGATCCAGGTGATGGGCATGTACTTGCGCACGCCGCCCATCCAGCGGATGTCCTGGTTGTGGTGCATGCCCATGATGACCGAGCCGGCACCGAGGAACAGCAAGGCCTTGAAGAAGGCGTGCGTCATCAGGTGGAACACGGCGACCGGGTAGGCCGACACGCCCAGCGCCACGGTCATGTAGCCCAGCTGCGACAGCGTCGAATAGGCCACCACGCGCTTGATGTCGTTCTGGATGATGCCAAGGAAGCCCATGAACAGCGCCGTGATCGAACCGATCACCAGGATGAAGTTCAGGGCCGTGTCCGACAGCTCGAACAGCGGCGACATGCGCGACACCATGAAGATGCCGGCGGTCACCATCGTGGCGGCGTGGATCAGCGCGGAGATGGGTGTCGGGCCTTCCATCGAGTCCGGCAGCCACACGTGCAGCGGGAACTGCGCGCTCTTGCCCATCGCACCGATGAACAGGCAGATGCAGATCACCGTGATCAGCATCCAGTCGGTGCCCGGGAAGCCCATGCGGCCCAGTTCGCCCGACTTGGCGAATATCTCGGTGTAGTTAAGCGTGCCGGTGTAGGCAGCGATCAGGCCAATGCCGAGGATGAAGCCGAAGTCGCCCACGCGGTTGACCAGAAACGCCTTCATGTTGGCGAAGATGGCCGTCGGCTTGTTGTACCAGAAGCCGATCAGCAGGTACGACACCAGGCCCACCGCCTCCCAGCCGAAGAACAGCTGCAGCAGGTTGTTGCTCATCACCAGCATCAGCATGGAGAAGGTGAAGAGCGAGATGTAGGCGAAGAATCGGTTGTAGCCTTCGTCCTCTTCCATGTAGCCAATGGTGTAGATGTGCACCATCAGCGACACGAAGGTGACGACGCACATCATCATCGCGGTCAGGCTGTCGATCATGAAGCCGACTTCCATCTTCAGGCCGCCCACCACCATCCATTCGTAGATGGTCGCGTTGAAGCGCGCGCCGTCAACGGCCACGCTGTAGAGCGTCATCGCCGACAGCACGAAGGCGATCAGCACGCCGAGGATGGTGAGCGTATGCGAGGCGGCGCGGCCGATGCGGTTGCCGCCGAACTGGGTGCCGAGGATACCGGCGAGCACGCAGCCGACCAGCGGTGCCAGCGGCACCGCCAGCAGGGTGGATGCAGACAAGGTCGTGGCCATCGTTATCCCTTCAGCGCGTCGAGTTCATCGACGTTGATGGTCGACTTGTTGCGGAACAGCAGCACCAGCAATGCCAGGCCGATGGCCGATTCGGCCGCTGCCACGGTGAGGATGAAGAACACGAAGATCTGTCCGTGCATGTCGCCAAGGTAGGACGAGAAAGCGACGAAGTTCATGTTGACCGCCAGCAGCATCAGTTCGATGCACATCAGCAGCACGATGAGGTTCTTGCGGTTGAGGAAGATGCCGATGACGGCCAGCGCGAACAGGATGGCGCCGAGCGACAGGTAGTGGCCGAGGGTCAATGTCATCACTTACTCTCCCCTTCCGCGGCCGGCGCGGCGGGTTTCGGGGCCTGGGTCGGCGCCACCTTGACCACCTTCAGGCGGTCGCTGGCCTTGACGTGGATCTGGTCCTTCACGTCCACGTAGCGCGTGTCCTTGCGGCGGCGCAGCGTGAGGGCGATGGCGGCGATCATGGCCACGACCAGGATCACGGCGGCAACCTGCACCGGGTAGACGTATTCGCTGTAGAGCAGCAGGCCCAGGGCCTTGGTGTTGGAGACCTGATTCGTCGCCGCCATGGCGTCGGCCGCGGAGGTCTGAAGGCGGAAGCCCCCCATCAGCACGTAAGCCATCTCGAGTGCGATCACCACGCCGACCAGTGCGGCGAGCGGGAAGTGCTTCCAGAAATTCTGGCGCAGATGGTCGACGTTGAGGTCGAGCATCATCACCACGAAGAGGAAGAGCACCATCACCGCGCCCAGGTACACCAGCACAAGGACGATGGCCAGGAACTCGGCCTTCAGCAGCAGCCACACGGCGGAGGCCTGAGAGAAGGCGAGCATCAGGTACAGCACCGCATGCACGGGGTTGCGGGCGGTCACGACCCGGAAGGCTGCGAACAGCAGCACGACCGAGAACAGGTAGAAGAAGCCGGTCTTGGCGTCCATGGGTTTTTCTTTTCGCTTCGCCGGTTCAGCGGTACTTGGCGTCGGCCGCCTTGCTGGCCGCGATCTCTTGCTCGTAGCGGTCGCCCACTGCCAGCAGCATGTCCTTGGTGAAGTACAGGTCACCGCGCTTTTCGCCGTGGTACTCCAGGATGTGCGTCTCGACGATCGAATCCACCGGGCAGCTCTCTTCGCAGAAGCCGCAGAAGATGCACTTGGTCAGGTCGATGTCGTAGCGGGTGGTGCGGCGGGTGCCATCGTCGCGCACGGCCGACTCGATGGTGATGGCCACGGCGGGGCACACGGCTTCGCAGAGCTTGCAGGCGATGCAGCGCTCCTCGCCGTTCTCGTAGCGGCGCAGGGCGTGCAGGCCGCGGAAGCGCGGCGACAGGGGGGTCTTTTCTTCCGGGAACTGGACGGTCACCTTGCGGCGCAGCGCATAGCGGCCCGTCAGGGCCATGCCCTTGAACAGTTCGACGAGCATGAAGCTCTTGAAGAAGTCCTTGATCGAAAAAGGAGAAGCAGCGACGGCAGTCATTCGTGGTCCACCTTATTTCCAGATGTTCCAGGGCGTCTGCATCCAGCCGCCGACGATTAGCAGCCAGACCAGCGTGACAGGGATGAAGATCTTCCAGCCCAGCCGCATGATCTGGTCGTAGCGGAAGCGCGGGAAGGTGCCGCGGATCCAGATGAACAGCGACAGCACGAAGAAGGTCTTCAGGCCCAGCCAAATCCAGCCGGGAATGAAGTCCAGGAAGCCCACCGGCGACAGCCAGCCGCCCAGGAACATGAGCACGGCCAGGATCGACACGAGCCACATGCTGGCGTATTCGGCCAGGAAGAAGATCGCGAAGCCCATGCCCGAGTACTCGACCATGTGGCCGGCCACGATCTCTGCCTCGCCTTCCACCACGTCGAAGGGATGGCGGTTGGTTTCGGCCACGCCCGAGATCAGGTAGACGATGAAGATGGGCAGCAGCGGCAGCCAGTTCCAGGACAGGAAGGACAGCCCCATGTCGGCGAAGGTGCCCTTGCCCTGCACAGCGACGATGTCGCCCAGGCTCAGGCTGCCCGACACCATGATGACGACGACGAAGCAGAAGCCCATCGCGATCTCGTAGCTCACCATCTGGGCCGACGCGCGCAGCGCACCCAGGAAGGCGTACTTCGAGTTCGACGCCCAGCCGGCGATGATCACGCCGTACACCTCGATGGAGGTGATGGCCATGATCAGCAGCAGGCCGGCATTGACGTTGGCGATGACCGCGTCGGGGCCGAAGGGAATGGCCACCCAGGCCGCCAGGGCCGGCATGATGGCCATGACCGGGCCGAGGCGGAACAGGCCGGAGCTGGCCGCCGTCGGGTTGATCAGTTCCTTGGTCAGCAGCTTGACCGCGTCGGCGATGGGCTGCAGCAGGCCGAAGGGCCCGACCCGGTTGGGGCCGTGGCGCACCTGGATCCAGCCCAGGAACTTGCGCTCCCATAGCGTGGCGTAGGCCACGGCGCCCAGCACCGGCAGCAGCACGGCGATGATCTTGAGCAGCGCCCAGATGACGGGCCAGCCGCCGGCGGTCCACCAGTGGGCGCCGATCAGGCCGTAGCCTGCGTTGTACAGCGCGTCGATCATGCCGACACCTCCTGTGCGGCCGCGGCGCGGCGGCCGTCGGTCGTCAGTTGCAACGACGGTGCGCGGCGCACCAGCGAATCCAGTTGGTAGATGGCGGCAGTGGCCGGCGCGACTTGGCCAGCGGGCGACGCCGCGGTCAGGTCGACGGCCGGGGCATCGTTGCCCAGGCGGTCGGCGGCAACGAAGTCGGCGGCGGCCGATCCGCGCACCTTGGCCATCACGTCCTGGGTCGACTCGAAGTCGAAGCCCGACAGGCCCAGCAGGTTGCCCAGCACACGCAGCACCTTCCACGCCGGACGGGCTTCGCCCAGCGGGCGCACCACGGCATGGAAGCTCTGGATGCGGCCTTCGGCATTGACGAAGGTGCCCGGCGTCTCGCTGAACGGCGCGATGGGCAGCAGCACGTCGCTGAATTCCAGGTTGGCCTTGAAGGGGCTCAGCGTGACCACCATCTGCGACTGACCCAGTGCGTCCGCCGCACGGGCACCGGCGGCCGAATCGAACACCGGCTCGGTGTTCAGCAGCAGCGCCGCCTTGAGGCCGCCCGCCAGCATCTGGCCGGCGTTCAGGCCCTTGGCGCCCGGCTGGGCATGAACCCACTGCGCGCCGACGGTGTTGGCCGCTTCGGTCAGGTAGCCGACGCTGGCGCCGGTCTGCGTGCCGATCCACTGGGCCAATGCGAGCAGGCGCGAAGCCTCGGCATGGTGCGCGGCACCGTTGCCCAGCAGGATCGCCTTGCGCTCACCGCCCACCAGGGCCTGCGCCACGCCGCGTGCAGCGTCGGTCACATCGGCCTGTGCGGGCGCGGCGATGCCCTTCTCGGCCGCCACGGCAGCGGCGATCTGCGCCAGTGCGCCGTACCAGCCGGCGGCATCGACCTGCTGGAAGCCGGCCAGCGGCATGGCCCACGAGGTTTCGGCGGCCAGTTGCTCGGTCGACGCGATGGCGAACAGCTTGCCGCCCTTGCGCACCGACTGGCGGATGCGCTGCGCGAACAGCGGATGGTCCTTGCGCAGGTTGCTGCCGACCACCAGCACACGCTGCAGGTTCGACAGCGAGGCGATGGACGTGCCCAGCCAGCGGATGCCGCCGCCGACATTGCCGAAGTCGGCATGGCGCAGGCGGTGGTCGATGTTCTCGCTGCCGAGGCCGCGCACCAGGGCGCCGGCCAGGGCCAGCTCTTCCACGGTGCTGTGCGGGCTCACCAGCGCGCCGATGGCGTCGGCGCCGTGGTCGGCCTTGATCTGCTTGAGGCCGTTGGCGACGTATTCCAGGGCCGTCTGCCAGTCCACGGCCTGCCACTGGCCGCCCTGCTTGAGCATGGGCTGCGTCAGGCGCTCGGCGCTGTCCAGGGCCTCGTACGAGAAGCGGTCGCGGTCGGCGATCCAGCACTCGTTGACGTCCTCGTTCTCCAGCGGCAGCACGCGCATCACGCGGTTGTTCTTGACCTGGACGATCAGGTTGGCGCCGGTGGAATCATGCGGGCTCACCGACTTGCGGCGCGACAGTTCCCAGGTGCGGGCGCTGTAGCGGAAGGGCTTGCTCGTGAGCGCGCCGACCGGGCAGATGTCGATCATGTTGCCCGACAGCTCGGAGTCGACGGTGTCGCCAACGACGGTGGTGATCTCGGAGTGCTCACCCCGGTTGACCATGCCCAGTTCCATGATGCCGGCCACTTCCTGGCCGAAGCGCACGCAGCGGGTGCAGTGGATGCAGCGGCTCATCTCCTCCATGGAGATCAGCGGGCCCACGTCCTTGTGGAACACCACGCGCTTTTCTTCCTGGTAGCGCGAGGCGCCGCCGCCGTAGCCCACCGCCAGATCCTGCAGCTGGCATTCGCCGCCCTGGTCGCAGATGGGGCAGTCCAGCGGATGGTTGATCAGCAGGAACTCCATCACCGACTTCTGGGCCTTGACGGCCTTGTCGGACTGGGTGCGCACGATCATGCCCTGCGTGACCGGCGTGGCGCACGCCGGCATCGGCTTGGGTGCCTTCTCCACGTCCACCAGGCACATGCGGCAGTTGGCGGCGATGGAGAGCTTCTTGTGGTAGCAGAAGTGCGGGATGTAGGTCCCGGCCTTGTCGGCCGCATGCATGACCATGCTGCCTTCGGCCACTTCGACCTTCTTGCCGTCGAGTTCGATTTCGATCATGTGAGGTTCTCGCTCCCGCTCAGGCCTGGGCCGGCGTCTTCGGCACGTAGCCGGGCACCATGGCCTCGAACTCGTGACGGAAGTGCTTCAGCATGGCGCGCACGGGCATGGCCGCGGCATCGCCCAGCGCACAGATGGTGCGGCCCTGGATGTTGTCGGCCACGGAATTCAGCAGGTCCATGTCGGAGGCACGGCCTTCGCCATGGTGGATGCGGTCGACCACGCGCCACAGCCAGCCCGTGCCTTCGCGGCAGGGCGTGCACTGGCCGCAGGACTCGTGCATGTAGAAGTACGAGAGCCGCTTGAGCGACTCGACCATGCAGCGGCTGTCGTCCATGACGATCACGGCCCCCGAGCCAAGCATGGAGCCGGCCTTGGCGATGGAGTCATAGTCCATGGTGCAGGACATCATGATGTCGGCCGGCAGCACCGGGGCGGACGAACCGCCCGGGATCACCGCCTTGAGCTTGCGGCCCTTGCGCACGCCGCCCGCCAGCTCCAGCAGCTTGGAGAAGGGCGTGCCCATCGGCACTTCGTAGTTGCCGGGCAGCTCGACGTCGCCCGAAACCGAGTAGATCTTGGTGCCGCCGTTGTTGGGCTTGCCGCACTCCAGGTAGGCCTGGCCACCGTTGCGGATGATCCAGGGCACCGCCGCGAAGGTCTCGGTGTTGTTGATGGTGGTCGGCTTGCCGTACAGGCCGAAGCTGGCCGGGAACGGCGGCTTGAAGCGCGGCTGGCCCTTCTTGCCTTCCAGCGATTCGAGCAACGCGGTCTCTTCGCCGCAGATGTAGGCGCCGAAGCCATGGTGCGCATGCAGCTGGAAGCTGAAGTTGCTGCCCATGATGTTGCCGCCGAGGTAGCCGGCGGCGCGCGCTTCTTCCAGGGCGGCTTCGAAGCGGTCGTACACCTCGAAGATCTCGCCGTGGATGTAGTTGTAGCCCACGCTGATGCCCATGGCATACGCCGCGATCGCCATGCCTTCGATGACGATGTGCGGGTTGAACATGAGGATGTCGCGGTCCTTGCAGGTGCCGGGCTCGCCTTCGTCCGAGTTGCAGACCAGGTACTTCTGGCCCGGGAACTGGCGGGGCATGAAGCTCCACTTCAGGCCGGTCGGGAAGCCGGCGCCGCCGCGGCCGCGCAGGCCGGAGGTCTTGACCTCGGCGATCACCTGGTCCTGCGTCAGGCCTTCGGTCAGGATCTTGCGCAGCGCCTGGTAGCCGCCGCGCGCCTCGTAGTCGGCGAGGCTCCAGTTGGTGCCGTCCAGACCCGCATAGATCTGCGGATCGATGTGGCGGCCATGGAAGCAGGTCTGCACGCCCGTCGCGCGGAACTGCGAGAGGACTTGATCGGGCGTCATCAGCGCGTCTCCCCTTTGGGCTCGGCGGCACGCAGGCCGTCGACCAGCTGGTCGAGCTTCTCGGTGCTCATGAAGCTGCACATGGTGCGGTCGTTGACCAGCATCACCGGCGAATCGGCGCAGGCGCCCAGGCATTCGCTCTGCTGCAGCGTGAACATGCCGTCGGCCGTGGTCTCGCCCATCTTGATGCCCAGCTTGGCTTCCAGATGATGCAGCGCCTTGTAGCCGTCACGCAGCTGGCAGGGCAGGTTGGTGCAGACGTTCAGCTTGAACTTGCCCACCGGCTGCTGGTTGTACATGTTGTAGAAGGTGGTCACCTCGCGCGCCGCGATCTGGGGCATGCCCAGGTAGGCGGCCACGGCGGCCTCGTTCTCGTCGCTCACCCAGCCGTAGACCTGCTGCACGATGGACAGGCAGGCCATCACCGCCGACTGACGGCCTGCGTCGTTGTCGGGGTACTTGGCGACTTCGCGGGCGAAGCGGTCCAGCATGTCCTGCGGCAGGGCCGCGGGTGCGATGGGAGGATTGTTGAGGGAATCGCTCATCGATCGATCTCTCCGAAGACGATGTCCAGCGTGCCGATGATGGCGACGGTGTCGGCCAGCATGTGGCCGCGCGACATTTCGTCGAGCGCGGCCAGGTGCACGAAGCCTGGCGGCCGGATCTTCAGGCGGTAAGGCTTGTTGGCACCATCGCTGACGAGGTAGATGCCGAACTCGCCCTTGGGATGCTCGACGGCGGCATAGGCCTCGCCCTCGGGCACGCGGAAGCCCTCGGTGAAGAGCTTGAAGTGGTGGATCAGCTCTTCCATGTTGGCCTTCATGGCCTCGCGCTTGGGAGCCGCCACCTTGTGGTTGTCCGTGATGACCGGGCCGGGGTTGGCCTTCAGCCACTTCACGCACTGGGCAATGATGCGGTTCGACTGGTTGAGCTCCTCCATGCGCACGAGGTAGCGGTCGTAGCAGTCGCCGGTCTTGCCCACCGGGATGTCGAAATCGAGCTGGTTGTAGACGTCGTAGGGCTGCGTCTTGCGCAGGTCCCAGGCCACGCCCGAGCCGCGCAGCATCGGGCCCGTCAGTCCCAGGTTCAGCGCGCGGTCGGCGTCCATCACGCCGATGCCCACGGTGCGCTGCTTCCAGATGCGGTTGTCGGTCAGCAGCGTGTGGTATTCACCCAGGTAGGTGTCGAAGCGCTTCGTGAAGTCTTCGAGGAAGTCCAGCAGCGAACCCTGGCGGTTCTCGTTCATGCGAGCGAGGGCCTTGGCGTTCTTGATCTTGCTGTGCTTGTACTGCGGCATCGTGTCCGGCAGGTCGCGGTACACGCCACCCGGACGGAAGTAGGCCGCATGCATGCGCGCGCCCGACACGGCCTCGTAGGCATCGAACAGGTCTTCGCGCTCGCGGAAGGCGTAGATCAGGATCGTCGAGCTGCCGCAGTCGTTGCCGTGCGAGCCCAGCCACATCAGGTGGTTGAGCATGCGCGTGATCTCCGAGTACATCACGCGGATGTACTGGGCGCGGATCGGCACGTCCAGACCGAGCAGCTTCTCGATGGCCAGGCAGTAGGCATGCTCGTTGCACATCATGGACACGTAGTCGAGACGGTCCATGTAGGGCAGCGACTGGATGAAGGTCTTGTGCTCGGCCAGCTTCTCGGTGGCGCGGTGCAGCAGGCCGATGTGCGGGTCGGCGCGCTGCACCACTTCGCCGTCGAGCTCCAGCACCAGGCGCAGCACACCGTGCGCGGCCGGGTGTTGCGGCCCGAAGTTAAGCGTGTAGTTCTTGATTTCAGCCATGGGTCGGTCGGGGGTTCAGTGCAGGCCGCCGTAGTGCTCTTCGCGGATCACGCGCGGCGTGATCTCGCGCGGCTCGATGGTCACCGGCTGGTAGACCACGCGCTGCATCTGCTCGTCGTAGCGCATCTCGACGTGGCCCGACAGCGGGAAATCCTTGCGGAACGGATGGCCGATGAAGCCGTAGTCGGTCAGGATGCGGCGCAGGTCCGGGTGACCGTCGAACACGATGCCGTAGAGGTCGAAGGCCTCGCGCTCGAACCAGTTGGCGCTCGCCCACAGGTCGTTGACGGAGGCGATCACCGGCAGGTCGTCGTCGGGGCAGAAGGCGCGCACGCGCACGCGCTGGTTGAGGCTCACCGACAGCAGGTGCGCCACCACGGCGAAGCGCGGGCCTTCCCACACCTCGTCGCGCCAGGCGGAGTAGTCCATGCCGCACAGGTCGATGAGCTGCTCGAACTGCATGCCGGCGGTGTCGCGCAGCGTCTTCATCACGTCCAGGTAATTGGCGGCGCTGACGATGATCGTCACCTCGCCCAACGCGAGGCTGACCTCGCGCACCTTGTCGCCCAGGGCGAGTGCAAGCTGGTCCTTCAGGACCTGCGGATCAATGGCAATCGATGTCATGGGAGAGACGCGCTCAGGCGCGCGCGATGGTGTTGGTGCGGCGCACCTTCTGCTGCAGCTGGATGATCCCGTAGATCAGCGCCTCGGCCGTCGGCGGGCAGCCGGGCACGTAGACGTCGACCGGCACGATGCGGTCGCAGCCGCGCACCACCGAGTAGCTGTAGTGGTAGTAGCCGCCGCCGTTGGCGCAGGAGCCCATGGAGAGCACCCAGCGCGGCTCGGCCATCTGGTCGTACACCTTGCGCAGCGCAGGCGCCATCTTGTTGCACAGCGTGCCGGCCACGATCATCAGATCGGACTGGCGCGGGCTGGCGCGGAAGACCTCGGCACCGAAGCGGCCGATGTCGTAGCGGGCTGCAGCGGCATGCATCATCTCGACCGCGCAGCAGGCGAGGCCGAAGGTCATGGGCCACAGCGAGCCCGTCTTCGCCCAGTTCACCACCGCGTCGTAGGACGTGGTGATGAAGCCTTCCTTGAACACACCTTCAATGGCCATGGCCGGGGTTTCCTCTCGTGTTGCGTCGCCTCATTCCCAATCCAGGGCGCCCTTCTTCCACTCGTAGGCGAAGCCCACGACGAGGATGGCCAGGAACACCACCGCGGCCCAGAAGCCCAGCGGACCCACTTCCTTGAAGGCCACGGCCCACGGGAAGAGGAAAGCGATTTCCAGGTCGAAGAGGATGAAGAGGATGGCGACGAGGTAGTAGCGGACGTCGAACTGCATGCGGGCGTTCTCGAACGCCTCGAAGCCGCACTCGTAGGGGGAATTCTTGGCCGCGTCGGGCCGGTTCGGGCCCAGAACGTAACCCAGAACTTGCGGAAGGATGCCTACCGCAACCCCCACCAGAATGAACAACAGAACGGGAAGGTAGGTCGCGAGGTTCATCGGGGGGCTCTATCACCGCTTGCCACCGACCGATGCCCAGACCCGTTGCAGGTTGGCGCATCAGCCGGTGCAGATTGGTGCCGTCGGCGAGACTCGAACTCGCACAGCTTTCGCCACTACCCCCTCAAGATAGCGTGTCTACCAATTTCACCACGACGGCGGTTTATGTCTGCCCCGGATGGCATGAGGAACCAAGAAGGTTATTGGCTTTCCGGGGCAGCCTTGGAGTTTACCCTGAAATGCCCTTGTTTGGACAGGGCCACCTCATAAAACGAGGCCAGGGATCCTTGGACGCTTACTTCGCGGGGATCTGCGACGGGTTGGACGCAGGGGCTGCAGGGGTCGGCACGGCATTGCCCGCGGGGATCTGCGAAGCGGGCGCCGTGATCGGCGCGCGCTCCAGCAGGCTGCCGCCACCGGCCGCGCGCGGCGTGCCAAAGTAGGCCAGCAGCAGCGTGCAGGCGAAGAACAGCGCCGCCAGCACCGCCGTGGTGCGCGACAGGAAGTTGGCACTGCCGCTGGCGCCGAACAGGCTGCCGGAGCTGCCGCTGCCGAAGGCGGCGCCCATGTCGGCGCCCTTGCCGTGCTGCACGAGGATGAGGCCGACCATGGCGATGGCCGCCAGGATCTGCACAGCGATGAGGATGTTGTGGACGATGGTCATGTCGAAGGAACTCCTAGGGGGGAAGCGGTCGCCTCAGCGGGCGGCCGCGATGATCTGGAGGAAGTCGGGCGCCTTGAGCGAGGCGCCGCCGATGAGGCCGCCGTCGATGTCCGGCTGGGCCAGCAGCGCCGCGGCATTGGCGGCATTCATGCTGCCGCCGTAGAGGATGCGGATGCGCGCGGCGGCATCGGCCGCGGCATGCGCCAGCTGGGCGCGCAGCACGGCGTGCACGGCCTGCGCCTCTTCCGGCGAGGCGGTCTTGCCCGTGCCGATGGCCCACACCGGCTCGTAGGCGACGACGATCTCGCTGATGCAATGGCCGTTGGCGTGGATCACGGCGGCCAGCTGACGGCGCACCACCTCCTCCGTGTGGCCGGCTTCGCGTTCGGCCAGCGTCTCACCGACGCAGACGATGGGCGTGATGCCGCCGGCCAGCGCGGCGCCCGCCTTGGCGGCCACCACCTCGTCGGTCTCGCCGTGGTACTGGCGGCGCTCGGAATGGCCCACGATGGCGTAACGCACGCCGAAGTCCTTCAGCATGGCCACGGACTGCTCACCCGTGTAGGCCCCCTGCGCATGCACCGACACGTCCTGCGCGCCGAGCGCGATGGGCGTGTTCTGCGCGAGCGCCTGGACCTGCGCCAGATACGGCGCCGGCACACACACCGCGACATCGCACACCGGCTGGCCCACCCCCTGGCGAAGCGCACCCAGGAGCGCCTCGTTGGCGGCCAGGCCGCCGTTCATCTTCCAGTTGCCAGCGATGAATTGTTTTTTCTTGCTCATGGTTCTCGATGGATAAGCCGCCCGGCCCTCACCAGGTCAGCACGATCTTGCCGATGTGCTGATTGGATTGCATCAGCGCATGGGCCTGGGCGGCATCGGCGGCCGCGAAGGTGGAATGGATCACAGGCTTGACACCCTCGCGCCGGGCGAGCAGCGGCCAGACCTGCTCGCGCAGCTTCTGCGCGATGGCGGCCTTGAAGGCCACCGGGCGCGGACGCAGCGTGGAGCCCGTGATCGTCAGCCGCCGGCGCAGCACCAGGCCGGCATTGAAGCCACTCTCGATGCCGCCCTGCACCGCGATGATGACCAGCCGGCCGTCCTCGGCCAGGCAACCCACCTCGCGCGCCACGTAGTCGCCGGCCACCATGTCCAGGATCACGTCCACGCCGCGGCCGCCGGTGAGGCGTTTGGCCTCCTCGGCGAAGTCCTGCTCGCGGTAGTTGATCGCATGGTCCGCGCCCAGGTCCAGGCAGGCCTGGCACTTCTGGGTGCTGCCGGCGGTGGCGATGACGGTCGCACCGAAGGCCTTCGCCAGCTGGATCGCCGTCACGCCGATGCCGCTCGTGCCGCCCTGCACCAGGAAGGTTTCGCCCTTCTGCAGGCGGCCGCGGTCGAAGACGTTGCTCCAGACGGTGAAGAAGGTCTCGGGCAGCGCCGCCGCTTCGACGTCCGACCAGCCCTCGGGCACCGGCAGGCACTGGCCGATGGGCGCCACGCACAGCTGCGCGTAGCCGCCGCCGGCCACCAGCGCGCACACGCGGTCGCCCATCTTGAAGCCGGCCTGCGCCAACTCGGCCGCGTCGCCGCCGACGATCTCGCCGGCGACTTCCAGGCCCGGCAGGTCGGAGGCCCCCGGCGGCACCGGGTACTGGCCCATGCGCTGCAGCACGTCGGGCCGGTTGACGCCGCTGGCCGCGACGCGGATCAGCAGTTCACCGGCACCCGGCTGCGGATCGTCGCGCGTGCACAGGCGAAGCACCTCGGGGGCGCCATGGCTGGTGATCTCGACGGCTTTCATGGGGTCTCCTGATGGGGGCGGGAATGGACGAAGGCCGGCAGGCCACCGAGGTGGGCTGCCGGCCGCGCGGACAAGGCCGGTCAGCCTTGCGGATTGGCGGCGGGGCTGCCGCCTTCGGCCGGCGGCTGGACGGCAGGCGCCGCGCCTTCGTGCGACTCGGGCGCCTGGCCGTAGCCGGTCTCGGCGCGCGGCTGACGGTCCTCGCGCGGGGCGCGGGGAGCACGGTCGCCTCGGTCGCCTCGGTCGCCGCGGTCACCACGATCACCCCGTTCGCGGCGCTCGCCACGGTCTTCGCGCGGCGGGCGGTCGCCGAACTCGGGCATGCCGGCCGGACGCTCGGCCAGCGCCTTCATCGACAGCTTGACGCGGCCCTTGTCGTCGGTCTCGAGCACCTTGACCTTCACGATCTGGCCTTCGCTCAGGTAGTCGGTGACCTTCTCCACGCGCTCGTGGGCGATCTGGCTGATGTGCAGCAGGCCGTCCTTGCCGGGCAGCAGGTTGATCAGCGCGCCGAAGTCCAGGATCTTGGTGACCGGGCCTTCGTAGACCTTGCCGATCTCGACTTCCGCCGTGATCTCCTCGATGCGGCGCTTGGCCTCGTCGGCCTTGGCGCTGTCGTTGGAGGCGATGGTGATGGTGCCGTCTTCCTCGATGTTGATCTGCGTGCCGGTCTCTTCGGTCAGCGCGCGGATCGTCGAGCCGCCCTTGCCGATCACGTCGCGGATCTTCTCGGGGTTGATCTTCATCGTGTAGAGCTTGGGCGCGAAGGACGAGATCTCGGTCTTGGCCTCGCCCATGGCGTCCTGCATCTTGCCCAGGATGTGCATGCGCGCTTCCTTGGCCTGGGCCAGGGCGACCTGCATGATTTCCTTGGTGATGCCCTGGATCTTGATGTCCATCTGCAGGGCGGTGATGCCGTTGGTCGTGCCGGCCACCTTGAAGTCCATGTCGCCCAGGTGGTCCTCATCGCCCAGGATGTCGGTCAGCACGGCGAACTTGTTGCCGTCCTTGATCAGGCCCATGGCGATGCCGGCCACGTGCGCCTTCAGCGGCACGCCGGCGTCCATCATCGACAGGCAGCCGCCGCACACCGAGGCCATTGACGAGGAGCCGTTGGATTCGGTGATCTCGCTGACCACGCGGATGGTGTAGGGGAACTCGTCCTTCTGCGGCAGCACGGCCACCAGGGCGCGCTTGGCCAGGCGGCCGTGGCCCACTTCGCGGCGCTTGGTGGAGCCCATGCGGCCCACTTCGCCGGTGGCGAAGGGAGGCATGTTGTAGTGGAACAGGAAGCGGTCCTCGAACTCGCCGGCCAGCGCGTCGATGCGCTGCGCGTCGCGCTCGGTGCCCAGCGTGGTCACGACCAGCGCCTGCGTCTCGCCGCGGGTGAACAGGGCCGAGCCGTGGGTGCGGGGCAGCACGCTGTTGCGGATCTCGATGGGGCGCACGGTGCGGGTGTCGCGGCCGTCGATGCGGGGCTCGCCCTCGAGGATCTGGCTGCGCACGATGTTGGCTTCGATGGCGAACAGCAGGTCGCTGACCTTGCCGGCATCGAACTCCGCACCTTCGGCCTTCAGCGCCTCGAAGACGCTGGCGTTGGCTTCGCGCAGGGCCTGGGTGCGGGCCTGCTTGCTGCGGATCTGGTAGACGGCGCGCAGCTTCTCTTCGGCCAGGCCCTTGATCTTGGCCTCGAAGCCTTCGTCCTTGGCCTCGGGCGCCCAGGTGCCGTTCTCGGTCCACAGCGGCTTGCCGGCTTCGCGGGTCAGTTCGTGGATGGCCTCGATGGCGATGCGGCCCTGCTCGTGGCCGAAGACCACTGCGCCGAGCATGATCTCTTCCGACAGCTGCAGCGCTTCGGATTCGACCATCAGCACGGCGGCTTCGGTGCCGGCGACCACCAGGTCCATCTGCGAATCGGCGCGGGCGGTCTTGCCCGGATTCAGCACGTACTGGCCGTTGATGTAGCCCACGCGCGCCGCACCGATCGGGCCGGCGAAGGGGATGCCCGAGACCGACAGGGCGGCGCTCACGGCGATCATGGCGGCGATGTCGGCGTCGACTTCGGGGTTGAGCGACAGCGTGTGGATGACCACGTGCACTTCGTTCAGGAAGCCTTCGGGGAACAGCGGGCGGATCGGGCGGTCGATCAGGCGGCTGGTCAGCGTCTCGAGTTCGCTGGGCTTGGCTTCGCGCTTGAAGAAGCTGCCGGGGATCTTGCCGGCGGCGTAGGTCTTCTCGATGTAGTCGACGGTCAGCGGGAAGAAGTCCTGGCCGGGCTTGGCCGACTTGGAGGCGACGACGGTGGCCAGCACCACGGTGCCGTCGATGTCCACCAGCACGGCGCCGGTGGCCTGGCGGGCGATCTCGCCGGTTTCCATGACGACGGTCTTGTCGCCCCACTGGAAGCTCTTGGTGACTTTGTTGAAGAGGCTCATGCTCTGCTCCTTGGGTGATGCGGCACCAGCGTCGAGGCCGGCCCGCGGGTGGCGGAGCGCAGGGGTGGAACACGATGCCATTCCAGCGAAGCCCTCTGCCAAGGGGTCCGTTGGAATGACACAGCTTCGATCCGTTCTGCGGTCTCCGAAGTTAAAAACGCCTGAGCTAGCGGGCTAACTCAGGCGTTCGTGCGATGCGAAGCGGCTTACTTGCGCAGGCCCAGCTTGGCGATCAGGGCGGTGTAGCGCTCGGCGTCCTTGGACTTCAGGTAGTCCAGCAGCTTGCGGCGGCGGCTCACCATGCGCAGCAGGCCGCGGCGACCGTGGTGGTCCTTGGCATGCTGCTTGAAGTGGGGGGTCAGCTCGTTGATGCGAGCCGTGAGCAGGGCAACCTGCACTTCGGGACTGCCGGTGTCGTTGGCAGCGCGGGCATTGGCCTTGACGACCTCTGCCTTCTTTTCGAGAGAAATCATGATGACTGTGTCCTGTGATTCCCGGCTTGCTGCGGCCTGCGCGGTTGAGACGCGGGCCGTGGGCACGGGGTTGTTGACTTGCGGCACTCCCTGGAACCGGGGGTGCCGTGGAGCTTTGCAACGCGCAAAGCCTTGAAATTCTAGCAGTTCTTCGCCAGCCAGCCCGAAAGCCGCTCCACACCCTGCACCAGCCGGCCGGTGTCGCGCGAGGCGAAGCACCAGCGCAGCCAGCCCTGCGCCTCGGGCGCGAAGGCGTTGCCGGGCGCCAGGCCGAGGCCAGCTTCGGCCACCAAACGTTTGGCCAGCGCCAGCGAGTCGGCCGCGCCCTCGACCTGGAAGAAGGCGTACATGCCGCCCTTGGCGGCCGACACCTTCAGGCCCGGCAGGCCCTGCAGCAGCGGCACCAGCGTGTCGCGGCAGGCCTGCAGGTGGGCCACCACGCGCGGGGTGATGTCGGCCTCGTGCGCCAGGGCGGCGATGCCGGCGCGCTGGCTGAACACGCTGGCGCAGGAGGTGTTGAACTCGATCAGCTTGCCCACGTTGTCCAGCAGCGCCGGGGGCAGCACCAGCCAGCCCAGGCGCCAGCCGGTCATGAGGAAGCTCTTGGAGAAGCTGTGCGCCACCACCAGCCGGTCGTCGGCGGTGGCGATGTCCAGGAAGCTGGGCGCGCAGCCGTTGGCGGTGTCGCCGGCGTAGTACAGGCGCTCGTAGACCTCGTCCGCCAGGATCCAGGTGCCGGTGGCGCGGCAGTGGTCCAGGATGGCCTGCTGCTCGGCCCGCGTCAGCGTCCAGCCGGTGGGGTTGTTGGGCGCGTTCAGGATCAGCAGGCGCGTGGCCGGCGTCACGGCGGCGCGCAGGGCGTCCAGGTCCAGCGTCCAGTTGCCATCCACCGGTTGCAGGGGCAGGCAGCGCACCGTGGCGCCCAGGATGGCGGGCTGCGCCGTCAGGTTGGGCCAGACGGGCGTCACGGCCACCACCTCGTCGCCGGCGTCCACCAGCGCCTGCACGGCGATCATGAGCGCGCTGACGCCGCCGGAGGTGACGGCGATGCGTTCCATGCCGATGGCCGGATGCAGCCGCGAGGCATAGCGCGCGATGGCCTCGCGCAGTTCGGGCAGGCCGAGGTTGTGGGCGTAGAAGGTCTCGCCACGCTCGATGGATTCGATGGCCGCACGGCGCACCGGCTCGGGCGTGACTTCGTCGCTCTCGCCGAACCAGAAGGCCAGCACGTCGCCGCGGCCCATGCCGGCATTGGCGACTTCGCGGATCTTGGAGGCTTCGAGCTTGTCGATGGCTTGGCGCATGGTTCGCGTCCTCGGGGTCAGGGCCGCTGCATGCGGCAGGTGGTGGGCAATTCGGCCTGTTCGGGCGCGATGTCCTTGATGACGCGGAAGCCGTAGCCCGAGCCCTCGACGTCGAAGGCCACGCCCGGCGTGCCCTGGCGGTCCATCAGGCCCACGACCAGCGGCTGCTGGAACTGATGGTCGGCCGCGCGCATGCGTCCGCTGCGGCCGGCGAGCGACACCCTGGCGTTCTCCAGCTTGGCGGCGACGGCCGCCGCCTCGGTGCTGCCGGCCTGGGCGATGGACTGTGCCAGCGCCTCGACCATCAGCTGCATGCGCATGTGCACATAGTCGTCCGCCGGGTTCGGGAAGCGCGCGCGGAAGCTCCTGTAGAAGGCCGCCGACTCCGGCGTGGGCACGTTGGGCAGCCAGTCGGCCACGGCGATCACCTTGCCCACGCCGGCATCGCCCAGGGCGGCCGGCGCGCCCAGCGCATTGCCGTAGAAGGTGTAGAACTTGCCCTCGAAACCGACCTCGCGCGCCGCCTTGACCAGCAGGGTCAGGTCGTTGCCCCAGTTGCCGGTGAACACGGCCTGCGCGCCGCTGGCCTTGATCTTCACGGCATAGGGCGCGAAGTCCTTGACCTTGCCCATGGGGTGCAGCTCCTCGCCCACGATGCGCACGTCGGGCCGCAGCTCGGCGATGCGGCGCCGGCTTTCACGCAGCACGGCCTGGCCGAAGCTGTAGTCCTGGCCGATCAGGTAGGCGCTGCCGACGGTGCGGTCGTCCTTGAAGACGGCCATCAGCGCGGCCACGCGCATGTCGGCATGGGCGTCGAAGCGGAAGTGCCAGAAGCTGCAGCGCTCGTTGGTGAGGATCGGGTCCACTGCCGAATAGTTGAGGAAGAGCAGGCGCCGGCGCGGATCGCGCTCGTTGTGCTTGTCCACCGCATCCAGGATGGCCGCGGCGGTGGCGGAAGAGTTGCCCTGCAGCACCGCTTGCGCACCGTTGTCGATGGCGGAACGCAGGGCCGACAGCGCCTCTTCGGTCTGGCCCTTGCTGTCGTACCGGTCCAGTTGCAGCGGGCGCGCACCGCCCGGCAGCGCGATGCCGCCGCGGGCGTTGACCCGCTCCACAGCCCACAGAAGGTTGCGGAACACGGCCTCGCCGGTGTTGGCGAAGGGGCCGCTCAGGCTCTCGACCAGGGCCAGGCGGATGGGCGGGCCGCCCTGCGCGCGGGCCAGGCCGCCGAGGGCCGGAACACATAGCGCCGCGACACCGCTTTTCAAGACGCGGCGGCGAGAAATAAAGGTCTGGGACATGCTCTTGAAAGCCGCCGGGAGGGTGCCTAGATAGGCCTCAAGCGGCACTCACGACTGAAAGGCCGCGCAGTGTAAGGGGCGCATGGTGCGCCTCTGGATCCACCTTCGTTCAGACAGGAGATACGCCATGTTGTTCGCACCCGCCATCCGTTCCGCCGCCCTCGCCTCGCCCCGCAGCTTCGACCGCGGCTTCGAGCGCTTCGTCAACGACGCCTTCTTCCCGACCGCCCGAGGCGTGCAGGTCGAAAGCACCGAGCAGGGCTGGACCCTGAGCCTGGACGTGCCCGGCATCGCCCGCGAGGACCTGGGCGTGGGCATCGAGGGCCAGGTGGTGCGCATCGAGACCCGCCCCGAAGCCAAGCGCCAGTACAAGGCCGCCTACGAGCTGCCGCAGGAGATCGACGCCGCCGCCAGCGAAGCCAAGCTGGAGCACGGCGTGCTGACCCTGAAGCTCGCCCGCCTGGCGCCGGTGAGCAAGGTCACGCAGCTGAGCATCGGCTGAGTTGCGTGACGACCGGGGCGCTTCGGGCGCCCCATGAGAAACGGCCTCCTCCGAGGCCGTTTCTTCGTGCGCGACGGAGCGCAGCGCCGCTCAGCCCGCGCGTGCGAAGGCGGCCGCCTCGGCCACGCGCGCGGCATCCGGCCGCACGCCGGTGTACAGCGCGAACTGCTCCACCGCCTGCAGCACCATGACTTCCTCGCCGGTGATCACCGGCCGGCCCAGGCGGCGCGCGGCACGCACCAGCGGGGTCTCCGAGGGCAGCGCCACCACGTCGAACACCCAGGCCGCCGCGGCGATCAGCGCATCGGGAAAGGCCTGCGTCTCCGATTCCGGTGCGCCCGCCATGCCCAGCGGCGTGACGTTGACCAGCACCGCGCCGGGTGCCTTTTCAGGCAGCTCGGGCTGCCACCGCAGGCCATGCAGATCGGCCACGGCCCGCCCGCTGGCCGCGTTGCGCGCCACCAGCGTGCCCTTGCCCAGGCCATGGTCCACCAGCGCCGCGGCCACCGCCCGGCCCATGCCGCCGCTGCCGCGCAGCACGAAGGGCGTGCCCGGCGGCACGCCGTGCGACTTCAGCAGCGCCGCGACGGCGATGTAGTCGGTGTTGTAGGCCACCAGCCGCCCGTCCATGTTGACGATGGTGTTGACCGACTGCAGCCGCGCGGCCGAGGGCGTCAGCTGATCCAGCAGCGGGATACAGGCCTCCTTGAAGGGCATCGACACCGCGCAGCCGCGCACGCCCAGCGCGCGCACGCCGCCGATGGCGGCCGGCAGGTCGGTGGTGGTGAAGGCCTTGTAGACATAGTCCAGGCCCAGCGCCTGATACAGATGGTTGTGCAGCCGGGTGCCGAAGTTGCTCGGCCGGCCCGACAGCGACATGCACAGCTTGGTGTCGCGGCTGAGGGTCAGGCGCATGTCCTGCGCAGCGCTCATGGATGGCTCTCCTTGGGAATCGGGTCGCGCAGCTTAGCGCGCAAAAAAAAGCGGCGGGCCCGCGCTCGCGCAGACCCGCCGCCGATGAGGAAGGCAGAGCGCGCGATCAGGCCGCGGCCACCACCACCTTCTTCTTGAAGGCGCCCAGCGCCAGCGCCGTCACCACGCTGCCGACCAGGATGGCCAGCGCATAGAGGATGACGTGGTTGACCGCATTCGGAATGGCCAGCACGAACACGCCGCCGTGCGGCGCCTGCAGGGCGATGCCCCACATCATCGACAGCGCGCCGGCGGTGGCCGAGCCCAGCATGCAGGCCGGGATCACGCGCAGCGGATCGCGCGCCACGTAGGGAATCGCGCCTTCCGTGATGAAGGCCAGGCCCAGCACGGCGGCGGCCTTGCTGGCCTCGCGCTCGTCGGGCGTGAAGCGGCTGGCGAACAGGCGGCAGGCCAGCGCGATGCCCAGCGGCGGCACCATGCCGGCGGCCATGGCCGCGGCCATCGGCGTCGCGACGCCCGAGGCGATCAGCGTGGTGGAGAACACATAGGCCGCCTTGTTGATCGGCCCGCCCATGTCGGCCGCCATCATGGCGCCCAGCGTGATGCCCAGCAGCACGGCGCTGCTGGTCTGCATGCCCTTGAGCCACTCGGTCAGCGCCGCCATGATGGCCGCCACCGGCTGCCCGATGACCAGCATCATCGCCACGCCGGTGATGGCCGCGCCCAGCAGCGGCAGGATCAGCACCGGCTTCAGCCCCTCCAGCCCGCGCGGCAGGCGGATCCAGCGGTTGAGCGCGTTGACCGAATAGCCGGCGATGAAGCCGGCCGCGATGCCGCCGAGGAAGCCGGCGCCGACGGTGCCGGCCAGCAGGCCGCCGATCATGCCGGGCGCGATGCCGGGCCGGTCGGCGATGGAGAAGGCGATGTAGCCAGCCAGCGCCGGCACCATCAGCGCGAAGCCGCCCTTGGCGCCGATCTGGAACAGCGTCCAGCCCAGCGTGCCCTTGTGCGCGTCGTCGTAGACGTAGATGCCGCCCAGCGCGAAGGCCAGCGCGATCAGCAGGCCGCCCGCCACCACGAAGGGCAGCATGAAGGAGACGCCGGTCATCAGGTGCTTGTAGGGGCCGGTGGCCGCGACCTTGGCCGCGGGCTTGGCACCGGCCGCGCCCGGGGCGGCGGCGGAAGCGCCCTCCCCGCCCCACACGGCCGCCTCGGCCTGCGCCTTGGCGATCAGGCCCGGCGCATCGTGGATCGCCGCCTTGGTGCCCGAGGAATGCAGGCGCTTGCCGGCGAAGCGGCTGCGGTCCACCTGGGTGTCGGCGGCGATCAGCACCAGGTCGGCCTCGGCGATGGTGTCGGCCCCCAGCGTGTTCTGCGCGCCCACGGAGCCCTGCGTCTCCACCTGGATCTGGTGGCCCAGGGCCTTGGCGCCCTGCTCCAGCGCCTCGGCGGCCATGAAGGTGTGGGCCACGCCGGTGGGGCAGGAGGTGATGGCGACGATCTTCAGCGGCCGGCTGGCGGCGGCGGCCACCGGCGCCGCGGCGGCGGGGGCAGGCACCGGCGCGCCGGCCAGGGCCAGCGCCTGGCGCAGCACGGCACCGGCATCGCGGAACACGGCGTCGGGCGCCACGTCCAGCACGCGGCCGGCTGGCAGCGCGCTGCGGTCCACGGCGGCACCGGCGTCGGCGGCCACGATGACGGCCGAGGCCTGGGCGAGTTCGGCGGGCGAGAGCTTGCCCTGGATGCCGAGCGAACTCTGGACCTGCAGCTTCAGGTCGTGCCCGAGCTGGCGGGCGGCGTCGGCCAGCACCTCGCCCAGCATGAAGCTGTGGGCGGGGCCGGCCTGGCTGGCGGCGATGGCAATGAGTGAGGCCATGGTGTCTCCTGGCGGGGTCCTGAGGATGGGTGACAGAAAAGAGAAACTTGGAAGCAGGGCTGGACTTGCGCGCGCACGCGGCCCGGCACTTCGGTCAGAGCGGCTGCAGCACGATGCGCGCGGCCAGCGCCTCGATCTCGGCCCGCGGCGGCAGCCCAGGTGCGATGCGCTGGATGCGGGCGGCGGCGCAGGCCATGCCGAAGACGGCGGCCTCGGGGAACACGCGACCTTCGACCAGCGCCGCCAGCGTGCCGGCCACCAGTGCATCGCCGGCGCCGACGGTGGTGGCCACCGGTACACGCGGCGGCAGGGCCAGCCAGCAGCCGCCCTCGCCCGCGATGACGGCGCCGTCGCCGCCCAGCGAGACGACCACGTGGCCAATGCCGCGCGCACGCAGCGCCAGCGCGGCTTGGGCCACTTCGGCCGTGCCGGATAGCGGCTGGCCGACCAGCTCTTCCAGCTCGGCGCGGTTGGGCTTGAGGAAGTCGGGCGCCGCCGGCAGCCGGTCGAGCAGCTGGGCCAGCACCTTGCCGCCGGTGTCCACCATCAGCCGGGCGCCGCGGGCGCGCAGCGCCGCGGCCAGGCGCAGCAGGCTGTCCACGCCCACACCGGGCGGCAGGCTGCCGGCCAGGGTGCACCAGGTGCCTTCGGCCACCAGCGGTTCGAGGCGCGCCAGCAGCGCGGCCTCGGCCTGCGCGGTCGATTCGGCGTCGAAGGCGATGCCGGCCAGGTTGATGTCGGTGCTGTCGCCCCGCTCGGCGTCGGCCAGCTTGATGTTGGTGCGGGTGCGGCCCGGCACGCGCACCATGGCGTCGGCGATGCCGCGCTCGGCGAAGGCGCGCTCGAACAGCTGCGGGTTCTGGTCGCCCAGCCAGCCCGAGGCCGCCGTGCGCAGGCCCAGCGCCGCGGCGACGGCCGCCACGCCGATGCCCTTGCCGCCGGCCTCGAACTGCTCGGCGCGCGCGCGGTGCACGGCGCCGGGCACCAGCGCATCGAGCGAGACGGTGTGGTCAATGGCCGGGTTGGGCGTGACCGTGATCAGCTGCATGGCGGCGGCCGTCATGCCGCCACCTCGTCGCCGGCCGGCGCGGTGTCGCGCAGCTGGGCGGCCAGGGCGCGCACGGCGTCGCCGTCGTCCATGTCCAGCGCGGCCTTGGCCAGCGCCTGCAGCTCGGCCAGGCTGTGGCGGCGCAGCAGGGCCTTGACGCCGGCGATGTCGCCCACGCTCATGCTCAGTTCCTGCACGCCCAGGCCGGCCAGCAGGGCGGCGCCCAGCGGTTCGCCGGCCAGGCCGCCGCACACGCCGACCCAGCGGCCGTGGCGGCGCGCACCGTCGACGGTCTGCGCGACGAGACGCAGCACGGCCGGATGCAGGCTGTCGGCCATGGTGGCCAGCTGCGGATGCTGGCGGTCCACCGCCAGCGCGTACTGCGTCAGGTCGTTGGTGCCGATGGAGAAGAAGTCCACGTGCGCCGCCAGGCGGTCGGCCATCATGGCCGCCGAGGGCACCTCGATCATGATGCCCACCGGAATGCGCCGGCCGCCCTGCTCGGGCGCCAGGCCCAGCGACTGCTGCACCTCGGCCAGGCGTTCGCGCAGGCGGCGCACCTCGTCGAGGGTGCTGATCATGGGGAACATCAGCGACAGCGGCCCTTCCTGCGCGGCGCGCACCAGGGCGCGCAGCTGGGGCAGCATCAGGTCGTCGCGGGCCAGGCACAGGCGGGCGCCGCGCAGGCCGAGGAAGGGGTTCTCCTCCACCGGCAGGTCGAGGTGCGGCACCTGCTTGTCGCCGCCGATGTCCAGCGTGCGCACGATCAGCGGCCGGCCGCCCAGGGCGCGCACCATGTCGCGGTAGACGACGAACTGCTCCTCCTCGTCGGGCACGTGGTCGCGCTCCAGGAAGAGGAATTCGGTGCGCATCAGGCCCACGCTTTCGGCGCCCTGATCCAGCGCCTTGGCCACCTGTTCGGGCTTGTTGACGTTGGCGGCGATCTCCAGGCCGTGGCCGTCCAGCGTCGTCACGGGCTGCAGGCGACTGCGGGCCTCCTCGGCCTGGCGGCGGGCCAGGCGGTCGATCATGGCCTGGGCCTGGGCCAGCGCCTCGTCGCTGGGGCCGATGTGCAGCTGGCCGCGGTAGCCGTCGAGGATGGCGCGCTCGCCGCTGCGGGCCGCCAGCACGGCCGGGCCGGCGGCCACGACGGCCGGCAGGCCCAGGGCGCGCGCCAGGATGGCGGTGTGCGCCGTCGGGCCACCGCGGGCGGTGCAGAAGCCCTTGACGCGCTGCACGTCGATCTGCGCCGTGACCGAGGGCGACAGGTCGTCGGCCAGCAGCAGGCTGTCGGCGGGCCAGCGGGACGGGTCCTGCGCGGCACCGGCATCACCCACCAGCAGGCGCAGCACGCGGTCGCCCACGTCCTGCAGGTCGGCGGCGCGGGCGGCCAGCACCGGATCGGCCACGGCGCGCTGGGCCGCCACGTGGCCGGCCAGCGCATGGCGCCAGGACCAGGCGGCGCCGTGGCCCTGCACCACCAGCCGCGTGGCGTCGCGCAGCAGTTCGGGATGGGCCAGGATCTGGCGGTGCGCCTCGAAGATGCCGGCCTGCTCGGCGGCGTTCTTGCGGCGGGCGCCGTCGGCCAGGTCGATCAGCTCGGCCTCGGCGGCGGCCAGCGCCGCGTCGAGGGCCGCGGCGGCGGCGGCCACGCCCTGGGCGGGCTGGTCGGCCACCTCGAGCGCGGGCGCCTCGGCCATCACCAGGGTGCCGATCACCAGGCCCGGGCTGGCGGCGATGCCGCCGATGTGCTGGCGCGCCTCGGGCGCCCAGCCGGCCAGTTCGCGGCCCAGGCCATGGGCCTGCTTCGCGCGCGCGGCGGCCTGCTCGGCCTGGCGCTGCTCGTCCTGCGCCAGCCGCACGATCACGTCCTTGAGGGCGGCCAGCGCCTGCTGGGCGTCCGGGCCGGCGGCCGAGATGCGCAGGCGCGCGCCGCGGCCCGCGCCCAGGCCCAGCAGCGCGGGCATGCTGCGCGCGTCGGCCACGGTGTCGCCGTGGCGCACCCGCAGCTCGGCCAGGAAGCGCGAGGCCACCTGGGCCCACTGCGTGGCGGGTCGGGCGTGCAGGCCGTTGGGATAGTCGAGCACCACGTCCTGCGCCATCGGCAGGTCCTCGGGCACGGCGGTGGCGACGGGCGCCGCACCGTCGCGAGTGAGCGCGGCGACGATCTGGTCGGCATCGGTGGTGGCGGCCAGCGCTTCCAGCCGCTGGCCGTCGGCCATCAGGCGCGTCAGGCGGCGCAGCACGGCGATGTGCTGGTCGGAGGCGGCGGCCACGGCCACCACCAGCGTCACGCGGTGGTCGGGTGCGTCCCAGGCGACGCCGCCCGGCACCTGCACCACCGCCAGGCCGGTGCGGCGCACCAGGCCCTTGTCTTCCACCATGCCATGCGGCACGGCCAGGCCGCGGCCCATGTAGGTGGTGGCGACCTGCTCGCGCCGCAGCAGGCTGTCGGCATAGGCGGGGTCGCAGAAGCCGGCCTGGACCAGCAGCGCGCCGGCAGCGCGAATGGCGCCCTCACGGTCGGCGACCGTGGCGGCGAGTTGGACTTGCACGGGTAGATCCATACCGTCTCCTGAAAATTTTGGAATCGATACCAATAGCGGAATTATCGAAGCGGGCCGCCCGCTGTCCACCATCCAGACCGCTTTTCCGCCTGAATCAAGGGTAAACACCGATGCCGAAACCGGGGAACCCGTCACGCCGAAGCCACGTCCGAATGCAAAATTCTGGTATCGATTCCAGTCAGCGCCATGACGCAGCCCCTGCCCCACCGCCACAGTCCCAGCATCAAGGACGTCGCCGAACGCGCCGGCGCCTCCACGACCACCGTCTCGCGGGTGCTGAGCCATCCCGAGGCGGTGCGGCCCGACCTGCGCCAGCGCGTGCAGCAGGCCATCGACGAACTGGGCTACCGGCCCAACCTGGCCGCGCGGCGGCTGCGGCAGCAGCGGGCCTCGCTGATCGGGCTGATCGTCTCGGACATCCGCAACCCCTTCTTCACCGAGATCAGCCGCGCGGTGGAAGACATCGCCTACCGCCATGGCCTGCGCCTGATCCTGTGCAACAGCGACGAAGACCCGGCCAAGGAGCAGTCCTACCTGGAGCTGATGGCGGACGAGCAGGCCAGCGGCGTGATCCTGTCGCCCACGCTGGAGTTGACGCGCCGTTTCCGCGCGGGGCAGCACCCCTTTCCGGTGGTGATGGTCGACCGGGCGCCCGAGAGCAGCACGCCCAGCGACCTGGTGCTGCTGGACAACGCGCCCGCCGCCCGCCGCCTGACCGAGCACCTGATCGCGCAGGGCTGCCGCCGCATCGCCCTGCTGGCCGGCTCGCGCAGCAGCACCGGCCGCGAGCGGCAGGCCGGCTACGAGGCCGCCATGCGCGAGGCCGGCCTTGTGCCCCAGGTGGTGGCCCTGCGCCCGCTGGCGGCCGAGGGCCAGGCGGCCGCCGCCGCACTGCTGGCCCAGGCCGAGCGCCCGGACGCGCTGCTCGCCACCAACGGTCTTCTTCTCCTGGGAGCCTGGAAGGCCGTGCGCGAGGCGGGCCTGGCCATGCCGGCAGACGTGGCCGTCGCCGGCTTCGACAACAACGACTGGACCACCCTGCCCGAACCCGCCGTCACTGTGATGGCCCAGCCCACCGCCGACATCGGGCGCACCGCCGCCGAGCTGCTGCTGCAGCGCATGGCCGAACCCGGCCGGCCGCCGCGGCGCATCGTGCTGGAAGGCGAGCTGCTGGTGCGTGGCTCCAGCGCGTTCAGGCCGCCGGCAGCGGCGCCGGCGCGGCCGCTGCATCCAGCGGCCAGCGCGGCCTGACGTCGAAGGCGTAGTGCGCCGCCGGCTGCGACAGGCCGGCCTGGATGCGCATGGCCGCGGCCAGGGCGATCATGGCGCCGTTGTCGGTGCACAGGGCCAGTTCCGGGTAGTGCACGCGCACCTTGCGCCGGGCGCAGGCGGCATTCAGCTGCTCGCGCAGCAGCCTGTTGGCGCCCACGCCGCCGGCCACCACCAGGCGCTTGAGCCCGGTGCGCTCCAGCGCCGCGAGCGACTTGCGCACCAGCACCTCGACGATGGCCGCCTGGGTCGAGGCCGCCAGGTCGGCCTTGCGCGCCTCCAGCTCGGTGCCCACCTTCTTCGTCTGCGTGAGCACGGCCGTCTTGAGGCCGGCGAAGGAGAAATCCAGGTCGCCGCTGTGCATCAGCGGCCGCGGCAGCTTGAAAGCCTGGGCGTCGCCGCCCTCGGCCAGCTTCGACAGCCACGGCCCGCCGGGATAGGGCAGGCCCATCAGCTTGGCGCTCTTGTCGAAGGCCTCGCCGGCGGCATCGTCGATGGTCTCGCCCAGTAGTTCGTAGCGGCCCACGCCCTCCACCCGCATCAGCTGCGTGTGGCCGCCGGACACCAGCAGCGCCACGAAGGGAAATTCCGGTGGGTCGGCGCTGAGGAAGGGCGACAGCAGGTGCCCTTCGAGGTGGTGCACGCCCAGCACCGGCTTGCCGAGCGCCGCGCCCAGGGCGCAGGCCACGCCCGCGCCCACCAGCAGCGCGCCGGCCAGGCCGGGGCCGCGGGTGAAGGCGACCACGTCGATGTCGGCGCGCGTGCAGCCGGCCTCGGTGAGCACGGCTTCGGTCAGCGGCAGCACGCGGCGGATGTGGTCGCGGCTGGCCAGCTCGGGCACCACGCCGCCGTAGGCCTGGTGCATGGCGATCTGGCTGTGCAGGGCATGGGCCGCCAGGCGCGGCACGCGGCCGTCGGCCAGGGTCTCGACCAGGGCCACGCCCGTTTCGTCGCAGGAGGATTCGATGCCCAGGATGCGCATCGCGGCAGTGTAGGCGCCGGGCCGCGGCCGGGCCGGCCGGCACCCGTCTTGTCCCTGCGGCGCGGCCGCCGGGCGGCGCAGGCGGCCATCGCAAAAAAACGTGAACGTCCCGGCCGAGGGGCATGGAATTTGCGGCATGCTCTCGCCCCCCGCCTGCCGCACATTCCCACAGTCCCCGCCCCATGACGACCAGCCTCGGCTTCCTGATCGCCGCCCGCCGTTGCGAGATCGACGAGCTCGACCAGCTCGCCCGCACCAGCGAACTGGTCGGCACCATCGGCCGGCTGGTGCATGCGCTGCAGCGCGAGCGGGGCCTGACCAACGTCTTCCTGGGCTCGGGCGGCCAGCGCTTCGCCGCCGAACGCACCGCACAGGCCGCCGAGAGCGGCCGCGAAGAGGCCCGGGTGCGCGCCGCCCTCGACCCGCTGCTGGGCGATTCGCGCCGGCTGGCCGGCGGCGCGCGGCTCTTTCCGCGCGTCGCCTACGTGCTGCAGGGCCTGGACGCCCTGCCCGCCCTGCGCACGCGCATCGAGGCCCTGGCCGTCGGCCCCGACCTGGCGACCGCTGCCTTCGTGAAGCTGATCGCCGGCCTGCTGGCCGTGGTCTTCGAGGCCGCCGACGGCGCCACCGATCCCGACATCTCGCGCTGGCTGGTGGCCATGTTCAATTTCATGCAGGGCAAGGAATTCGCCGGCCAGGAGCGCGCCTTCGGCGCCGCCGCCTTCCTGCGCGGCGGCAACGACGACGCCCAGCGCCAGCAGTGGCTGCACCTGATCGAATCGCAGGAGCGTTGCTTCGGCCTGTTCTGCGAGTTCAGCGACGAGTCCCTGCGCAGCCAGTGGCAGGCCAGCCAGGCGCCGGCCCAGCTGGCCGAACTGGAGCGGCTGCGCCGCATCGGCTGCACCTCGCCGGCCGGCACGGTGCTGGACGCGAACCTGGGCCCGCAGTGGTTCGAGGGCTGCACCCGGCGCATCGACGCCATGCAGGCCATCGAAGACGGCCTGGCGCGCGAGCTGCGCGCCCTGTGCGGCCGCAAGATCGAGCAGGCCCGCGCCGAGCTGCAGCGCTACGAGGCGCTGCAGGCCCAGGCCGTGACGCCGGGCGACTTCTTCGCCGAGCCCGCCGCCGACGCGGCCGAGGCACCGGGCACCGGCTACGGCCGCAACCTGGAGCGCTCGGTGCTGCAGATGGTGCAGGAGCAGTCGCGCCGCCTGCAGGCCATGAGCGACGAGTTGCAGACGGTGCGCGCCTCGCTCAACGAGCGCAAGGTGGTCGAGCGCGCCAAGGGCCTGCTGATGGCCCATCGCAAGCTCAGCGAGGAAGAGGCGCACAAGATGCTGCGCCAGACCGCCATGAACCAGAACCGCCGCCTGGTGGACGTGGCCGAGTCGGTGCTGGCCATGGCCGACTTCCTGCCGCTGGGCGGCAACGCCCCGCGCTGAACCGTCGCCGCCGGCGACGCGGCCCCCACGCCGACGCACGCGCCGATGCTGCTTTTGGTGCACAGCAGCAATGCGCAGTGCACGTCCATGGCGCATACGGGACGCGCGGACACCGCTGCGGCAGTGGGCCCAGCGCGCGGCTTCCGGCTGTTTCCCCTCTGACAGATCACATCCGGCCGCCCCTCGCGCTCTCCCTGGCACACCGCTTGCGTACTCCTGCGCACAGACCGGAAACGGTCGTCCGGCAGGCGGCGCCCAAAGGCGGGCACGGCAGGCCGGACTCAGGACAAAGGCGTCCTCACCCGCTGGCCCCATGGCATGCACCGCATGCGATGGGGCCGGCGCGGCGAGGACGCCTTTTTTGTTTTTCATTTCCCTGCCATTCCTGCCCTGGAGTCCGCCCATGACCGACGCCCACCGCCCCGCCCCGCTGAGCCGCCGCCGCGTGCTGCAGGCCGCCGCTGCCAGCGCCCTCGCCATCGACCCCGCCCTGCGCGCCTGCGTCTGGGCCCAGGGCTCGGACAAGCCCGAGAAGGAGGAGGTCAAGATCGGCTTCATCCCGCTGACCGACTGCGCCAGCGTGGTCATGGCCTCGGTGCTGGGCATCGACAAGAAGTACGGCGTGAAGATCGTCCCCAGCAAGGAAGCCAGCTGGGCCGGCGTGCGCGACAAGCTGGTCAACGGCGAGCTGGACTTCGCCCACGTGCTCTACGGCCTGGTGTACGGCGTGCACCTGGGCATCGGCGGCCCCAAGAAGGACATGGCCGTGCTCATGACCCTCAACAACAACGGCCAGGCCATCACGCTGTCGAAGAAGCTGGCCGACAAGGGTGCGGTGGACGGCGCCTCGCTGGCCAAGCTGATGGCCGCCGAGAAGCGCGAATACACCTTCGCCCAGACCTTCCCCACCGGCACGCACGCCATGTGGCTCTACTACTGGCTGGCGGCCAACGGCATCAACCCGATGAAGGACGCCAAGTCCATCGTGGTGCCGCCGCCGCAGATGGTGGCCAACATGCGCGTGGGCAACATGGACGGCTTCTGCGTCGGCGAGCCCTGGGGCCACCGCGCCATCATGGACGGCATCGGCATCACGGCCGTGACCACGCAGGACATCTGGAAGGACCATCCGGAAAAGGTGCTGGGCACTTCGGCCGACTTCGTCAAGAAGTACCCCAACACCGCCCGCGCCGTGACGGCCGCCATCCTGGAGGCCGGCAAGTGGATCGACGGCGGCCTCTCGAACAAGAACAAGATGGCCGAGACCATCGCCGAGAAGAGCTACGTCAACACCAGCGTGGACGCCATCAACCAGCGCATCCTGGGCCGCTACCAGAACGGCCTGGGCAAGACCTGGGACGACCCGAACTACATGAAGTTCTACAACGACGGCGCGGTGAACTTCCCCTACCTGTCGGACGGCATGTGGTTCCTCACCCAGCACAAGCGCTGGGGCCTGCTGAAGGAGCATCCGGACTACCTGAAGGTGGCCACCGAGATCAACCGCATCGACATCTACAAGCAGGCCGCCGCCGCCACCAAGACGCCCGTGCCGGCCAGCCCGATGCGCAGCAGCAAGCTCATCGACGGCGTGGTGTGGGACGGCAAGGAGCCGGCCAAGTACGCCGATTCGTTCAAGGTCCGCGCCTGAGGCCGGACACCCCCCACCAGGAGCCCTTCACCATGGTTGCCGCCGTCTTCCATCTTCCGCGCGAGGCCGACAGCGCGGCCCCGACTGCGCCCGTGCATGCGCACGCCAAAGCGCCGGCCGCCGCCGCATCCGCCGCGCCCACCAGGCCGGTCAAGGCCGCGCGCGCCCCGCGCGACTTCAGCGGCCTGTGGCTGCGCATCGTCCCGCCGCTGCTGGGTTTCGGCCTGCTGCTGCTGGTGTGGGAGCTGGTGGCCGCGCGCAGCGGCGGCAGCTTCCCGGGCCCGGCCGAGACCTGGACGCAGGCCGTCACCGTCTTCGCCGATCCGTTCTACAGCAACGGCCCCAACGACCAGGGCGTGGGCTGGAACGTGCTGGCCTCGCTGCAGCGCGTGGCGGTCGGCTTCGGCCTGGCGGCACTGGTGGGCATTCCGGCCGGCTTCGCCGTCGGCCGCTCGGTGTTCCTGGCGCGCATGTTCAACCCGCTGATCAGCCTGCTGCGCCCGGTGTCGCCGCTGGCCTGGCTGCCCATCGGCCTGCTGGTATTCAAGGGCGCCAACCCGGCCGCCATCTGGACCATCTTCATCTGCTCGATCTGGCCGATGGTCATCAACACCGCCGTGGGCGTGCAGCGCGTGCCGCAGGACTACATGAACGTGGCCCGCGTGCTGGACCTGTCGGAATGGAAGATCCTCACCCGCATCCTCTTCCCCGCCGTGCTGCCCTACATGCTCACCGGCGTGCGCCTGGCCGTCGGCACCGCCTGGCTGGTGATCGTGGCCGCCGAGATGCTGACCGGCGGTGTCGGCATCGGCTTCTGGGTGTGGGACGAGTGGAACAACCTGAACGTCAAGAACATCATCATCGCCATCTTCGTGATCGGCATCGTGGGCCTGCTGCTGGAAATGGCCCTGGTCAAGCTCGCCACCGCATTCACCTTCGAAGAGGTCAAGTCGTGAACACCGCCGTTTCCACCTCCGCCGCCGACGCCAAGTTCATCCAGATCCAGGGCGTCGAACAGGCCTTCAAGACGCCCAAGGGCCGCTTCGTCGCGCTGCAGGGCATCGACCTGACCGTGGCCAAGGGCGAGTTCGTGGCGCTGATCGGCCACTCCGGCTGCGGCAAGAGCACGCTGCTGAACCTGATCGCCGGCCTGACCCGGCCCACGCAGGGCGTGCTGCTGTGCGCCAACAAGGAAATCGCCGGCCCCGGCCCCGAGCGTGCGGTGGTGTTCCAGAACCATTCGCTGCTGCCCTGGCTGACCTGCTTCGAGAACATCCACCTGGGCGTGGAGCGCGTCTTCGGCGGCGCCGAATCCAAGTCGCAGTTGCGCCAGCGCACCACCGACGCGCTGGCACTGGTCGGCCTCACGCCTGCGACAAGCAAGCGCCCCGGCGAGATCTCCGGCGGCATGAAGCAGCGCGTGGGCATCGCCCGCGCCCTGGCCATGGAACCCAAGGTGCTGCTGATGGACGAGCCCTTCGGCGCCCTCGACGCCCTGACCCGCGCCAAGCTGCAGGACGAGTTGCTGGCCATCGTGCAGAAGACGCAGAGCACGGTCGTCATGGTCACGCATGACGTGGACGAGGCGGTGCTGCTGTCCGACAAGATCGTGATGATGACCAACGGCCCGGCCGCCACCATCGGCGAGGTGCTGTCGGTCGACCTGCCCCGCCCGCGCAACCGCGTCGAGCTGGCCGAGGACCGCGACTACGTGCACTACCGCAAGGCGGTGATCGACTTCCTCTACACCCGCCAGGGGCACGTGGAAAAGCAGGCAGCCTGAGGGCCGCCGCACTGGAACACGGCACGCAGGAGGCGAGGATGCGGCAGAAATTGGTGGTGATCGGCAATGGCATGGCCGGCATGCGCACCGTGCAGGAACTGCTGGCCATCGCGCCCGGGCTCTACGACATCACCGTCTTCGGCGCCGAGCCGCATCCGCACTACAACCGCATCCTGCTGTCGCCGGTACTGGCCGGCGAGCAGGACCTGCAGGACATCGTGCTGAACGACTGGGACTGGTACCGCGAGCAGGGCATCACCCTGCATGCCGGCCGCACCGTCGTGCAGGTGGACCGCGCCCGGCGCGTGGTGCGGGCCGACGACGGCACCGAGGCGCCCTACGACCGCCTGCTGCTGGCCACCGGCTCGCGGCCGGTCATGCTGCCAGTGCCCGGCGCAGACCTGCAGGGCGTGGTCGCCCACCGTGACATCGCCGACACCGAGACCATGATCGAGGCCGCCCGCAGCCATCGCCACGCGGTGGTGATCGGCGGCGGCGTGCTGGGCCTGGAGGCCGCCAGCGGCCTGGCGCGGCGCGGCATGGCGGTGACGGTGGTGCACCGCAACGACTGGCTGATGGAGCGCCAACTGGACGCCGAGGCCGCCGCGCTGCTGCAGCAGTCGCTGGAAGTCCAGGGGCTGCAGTTCCGCCTGGGCGCGCAGACCGAAGCGCTGCGGGACGACGGCCAGGGCCGGGTGTGCGCCGTGCGCCTGGCCGACGGCAGCGAACTGCCGGCGGATTTGGTGGTGATGGCCCTCGGCATCCGCCCGAACATAGCCCTGGCGCAGCAGATGCGCCTGCACTGCGAGCGCGGCATCGTGGTCAGCGACACGCTGCAGACGGTGACCGATGGCCGCATCTACGCCGTGGGCGAATGCGCCCAGCACCGCGGCGTGGCCTACGGCCTGGTGGCGCCGCTGTTCGAGCAGGGCCGCGTGGCCGCCAACCACCTGGCGCAGCTGGGCATCGGCCGCTACGTGGGCAGCACCGTGTCGGCCAAGCTCAAGGTGACCGGCATCGAGCTGCTGTCGGCCGGCGACTTCATGGGCGGCGACGGGACCGAGCAACTGGTGCTGCGCGATCCGCAAAGCGGCGTCTACCGCAAGCTGGTGCTCAAGGACGAGCGGCTGGTCGGCGCCTGCCTGTACGGCGACGCCGAGGGCGGCAGCTGGTACCTGGACCTGCTGCGCGAAGGCCGCAGCGTGGCCGGGCTGCGCGAGCAGCTGATCTTCGGGGAGCCCGCCCATGGCTGAAGAAACGCGATCCACCTGCCCCTACTGCGGCGTCGGCTGCGGGGTGCTCATCCAGACCGAGGGCGCGCGCATCACCGGCGTGCGGGGCGACCCGGCGCATCCCGCCAACTTCGGCCGCCTGTGCACGAAGGGCAGCACGCTGCACCTGACGGCTGCGCCCGCCATCGCCGGCCAGGCGCGGCTGCTGGCACCGGCGCGGCGGCCCGCCCGCGGCGCCGAGACGCAGGCCATCGGCTGGGACGAGGCCCTGGACGAGGCCGCCGAACGCTTCGCCCGCGTGATCGCCGAGGACGGCCCCGACGCCGTGGGCTTCTACCTGTCGGGCCAGCTGCTCACCGAGGACTACTACGTCTTCAACAAGCTGGCCAAGGGCCTCGTCGGCACCAACAACCTGGACACCAATTCGCGCCTGTGCATGAGCAGCGCCGTGGCCGGCTACAAGAAGACGCTCGGCGCCGACGCCCCGCCCGCCTGCTACGACGATGTGAAGGACGCCGGCTGCCTGTTCATCGCCGGCAGCAATGCGGCCTGGGCCCATCCCATCTTCTTCCGCCGCATCGAGGACGCGAAGCGCGCCAACCCGGCCATGAAGATCGTGGTGGCCGACCCGCGCCGCACCGACACCGCCGAGTTCGCCGACCTGCACCTGCCGCTGCAGCCGGGCAGCGACGTGATGCTCTTCCACGCCATGCTGCACGTGATGCTGCGCGAGGGCTGGGCCGACGAGGCCTTCATCGCCGCCCACACCCAGGGCTTCGAGGCCCTGCGCGACACGGTGCGGGACTGCACGCCCGAGCGCGCCGGCGAGGTCTGCGGCCTGCCCGTGGCCGACATCGTGCAGGCCGCGCGGCTCTTCGCCACCGGCGGCAGCGGCGATGCGGCGCGGCGCGCGCCGACGCTCAGCCTCTACTGCATGGGGCTGAACCAGTCCTCGCACGGTACCGACAAGAACGCCGCGCTGATCGGCCTGCACCTGGCCACCGGCCAGATCGGCCGGCCGGGCGCGGGGCCCTTCTCGCTGACCGGCCAGCCCAATGCCATGGGCGGGCGCGAGGTGGGTGGCCTGTCGAACCTGCTGCCGGCCCACCGGGACATGGCCAATGCCGCGCACCGGGCCGAGGTCGCCGCCTTCTGGGGCGTGCCCGCGATCCCGGCGACACCGGGCCTGAGTGCCATCGAGATGTTCCGCGCCGCGGCCGAGGGCCGGGTGCGGGCGCTGTGGATCGCCTGCACCAATCCCGCCCAGTCCATGCCCGACCAGGCGCTGGTGCGCCGCGCGCTGGAACGCTGCGAATTCGTCGTGCTGCAGGAGGCCTACGCCACCACCGCCACCGCCGCCTTCGCCGACCTGCTGCTGCCCGCCACCACCTGGGGCGAGAAGGACGGCACCGTCACCAACAGCGAACGGCGCATCTCGCGCGTGCGGCCCGCCGTGCCGGCGCCGGGCGAGGCGCGGCACGACTGGGCCATCGCGGCCGACTTCGGCCAGCGGCTGCAGGCACGCCTGGCGCTGCGCGGCGTGGCCCCGCCGCGGCCGGAACTGCTGCTCTACCACTCGCCCGAGCAGGTCTGGAACGAGCACCGCGCCACCACCGCCGGCCGCGACCTGGACATCACGGGCCTCTCCTACGCCCTGCTGGACCAGCTCGGCCCGCAGCAGTGGCCGATGCCCGCCGGCCAGCCGGCCGGCACGCCGCGCCTGTACCAGGACGGCGTGTTCGCCACGCCCGACGGCCGCGCCCGCTTCAGCGCCGAGCCCTGGCGGCCGCTGGCCGAAACGCGCGATGCCGACTGGCCCTATGCCCTGAACACCGGCCGCCTGCGCGACCAGTGGCACGGCATGAGCCGCACCGGCACGCTGGGCCGGCTGTTCGGCCACGTCGCCGAGCCGGCCCTGCAGATGGCGCCGCATGACATGGCCCGCGAAGGCCTGGCCGCCGGCGACCTGGTCGACGTCGCCTCGCGCCGCGGCAGCGCGGTGCTGCCGGTGCAGCCCGATGCCACGCTGGCGCCGGCGCAGACCTTCGTTGCCATGCACTGGGGCGAGGAATTCCTGGGTGGCCGCGATGCGCGCGGCCAGGCCCTGGCCGGCGTCAATGCGCTGACCACGCCGGCCTTCTGCCCCACCTCCAAGCAGCCGGAACTCAAGCACGCCGCCGTGCGCATCCGCCGGCTCGCGCTGCCCTGGACGCTGCTGGGCATCGCCTGGCTGCCGGCCGAGCGCGCCCTGGCCGCGCGCCAGGCCCTGCGTGCCGCGGCCGGCGGGCTGCGCTTCGTCAGCTGCGTGCCCTTCGGCGACGAAGGCGCGGCGGGCGGCGAGGTCGGCGTGCTGCTGCGTGCCGCCGCCGAGACGCCGCCGCCGGCTGCGCTGGTCGACCGCATCGAGGCCCTGCTCGGCCTGGACGACGGCCAGGCCCTGCGCTATGCCGACCCGGCCCGCGGCCACCGCCGTGCGGTGCGGCTGCGGCGCGACGGCGAGCTGGCCCACGTGCGCGCCGTGCTGCTGGCCGGCGACACCCGCGCCGAAGGCTGGCTCAAGACCCTGCTGCAGGACCGCCTGCCGGCGCAGGACTTCGGCCGCCGCCTGCTCTCCTACCAATCTACGCCGCCGGTGGCGGTGGTGTCGCGCGGCAAGACCGTGTGCAACTGCTTCGGCGTGCCCGAGCAGGACATCGCCGGGCACCTGGCCGCCTGCGAGGGCAGCGAGGCCGAGCGCCTCGCCGGCCTGCAGCAGGCGCTGCGCTGCGGCACCAACTGCGGCTCCTGCGTGCCCGAACTGCGGCGCATGGTGCGGGAGACACCCGTGCGCCTGCACCGCCGGGCGGCATAAGCCGGGCGCGAATCCGGCATAAGCCCTGCAGGACAATTCGAGCACCCATGGGAAGCATTGCGCATTACATCAAGGACATCGGCCGCGGCGCCCGCGGCGCGAAGCCCCTCGCCCGCGAACAGGCGGCGGACCTCTTCGGCCAGGTGCTGGACGGCAGCGTCACCGACCTGGAGATCGGCGCCTTCTGCCTGGCCATGCGCGTCAAGGGCGAGACCACGCAGGAGATGGCCGGTTTTCTCGACGCCACCCATGCGCGGCTGGCCTGCGTCGGCAGCAGCGCCGGCCCGGTGATCGTGCTGCCCAGCTACAACGGCGCGCGCCGGCTGCCGGTGCTCACCCCACTGCTGGCCCTGCTGCTGGCGCGCGAAGGCCTGCCGGTGCTGGTGCACGGCAGCCGCACCGAAAGCAGCCGCGTCACCGCCACCGAAGTCCTGGCCGAGCTCGGCCACGCCGAGGCCACCGCGCTGGCGCCACTCGGCGCCGGCGAGATCGCCGTGGTCGACACGGGCCTGCTGCACCCCGGCCTCAAGCGCCTGCTGGAGGTGCGCCGCGTGGTGGGCCTGCGCAACGCGGGCCACAGCGTGGTCAAGCTGATGCAGCCGGTGGCCGGACCGGCCGTGGTCGTCGGCAGCTACACCCATCCGGCCTTCGGCACGGTGATGACCGAGCTCTTCGAGCTGCTGGGCATGACGGCCATGCTGTCGCGCGGCCTGGAGGGCGAGGTGGTGGTGGACCCGCGCCGCACCCTGCAGATCGAAGGCTTCGTGCGCGGCCAGCGGCAGGCGCTGCAGACGCAGCAGCCGGGCACGCTGGCCGAGATCCCGGGCCTGCCCGAAGACCTCGGCGCCGCCGTCACCGCCGACTACACCCGCCGCGTGCTGGCGGGCGACCTCCCCCTTCCCGACGCGATCGCCGCCCAGGTCGCGCACATCCGCCAACTGGCTGCACACGCATGAACACGCCCACGACCTCTTCCCGCCCGCTCGGCCGCTGCACCCTGGTCGGCGCCGGGCCAGGCGATCCGGAACTGCTCACGCTCAAGGCCGTGAAGGCCGTCCAGGCCGCCACCGTGCTGCTGGTGGACGACCTGGTCAACGACGAGATCCTGCAATGGGCCAGGCCCGACGCGCGCATCGTGCACGTGGGCAAGCGCGGCGGCTGCAAGAGCACGCCGCAGGCCTTCATCGAGAAGCTGATGATCGCGGCCGTGCAGGAGGGCGAGACGGTTGTGCGCCTCAAGGGCGGCGACCCCTTCGTCTTCGGCCGCGGCGGCGAGGAGGTCGAGCACCTGCGCGAGGCCGGCATCCCCTGCGAGGTGGTCAACGGCATCACCGCCGGCCTGGCCGCCGTGACGGCCCTGGGCGTGCCCCTGACCCACCGCGACCATGCGGCGGGCGTGGTGTTCGTCACCGGCCATGCCAAGACCGGCACGGCCGACGGCGCCCGCCATGACAGCACCGACTGGGCCGCCCTGGCCGCCACGGCCCGCGACGCGCGGCTGACGCTGGTCATCTACATGGGCGTGGCCGGCGCGAGCCACATCCAGCAGCAGTTGCTGGCTGGCGGCCTGCCGGCGGGCACGCCGGTGGCGGTGGTGCAGCATGCCAGCCTGCCGCACCAGCGGCAGCTCGTCGCCACGCTGGGCACCCTGGTCGCCGACTTGGCGGCGAGCGGGCTGGGCAGCCCGTCCATCATCGTGGTGGGGGATGTGCTGCGCGGCATGGCAGCGGCGGGCGCACCGGCGTCCTCGCGCTTCGGGACCTGAGCCAGGCCGGTCGTCCTGGCCCGGGGCACTGCGCACCAGGCGGCATCGGCGAGGGCATCAGGCAGGCCCCGCTCAGCTCGGGCGCGAAAGCCGGACGGACTGCCGCCCCGCCCGGGCAACGGATACTGCGCGCCCCATGTCCTCCCACTTCGACGCCATCGTCATCGGTGCCGGCGCCGCCGGACTTTTCTGCGCGGCCCAGGCCGGCCAGCGCGGCCTGCGGGTGCTGCTGATCGACCACGCCGAGCGCGTGGCCGAGAAGATCCGCATCTCCGGCGGCGGCCGCTGCAACTTCACCAACCGCGAGCTGGACCCGCGCGCACCCCAGCGCCACTACCTGGGCGAGAACCCGCATTTCTGCCGCTCGGCCCTGGCCCGCTACACGCCCGCCGACTTCATCGCGCTGGTCGACCGCCACGGCATCGCCTGGCACGAGAAGCACAAGGGCCAGCTCTTCTGCGACGGCCCCTCGCAGCAGATCATCGACCTGCTGCTGGCCGAATGCGCCGACGGCCACGTCGAGCGCTGGCAGCCCTGCGCCGTGCAGTCGGTGGCGTTCGACGCCGAAGCCGGCCGCTACCGCCTGCAGACCGCACGCGGGCCGGTGGAGGCGCCGCAGCTGGTCGTCGCCACCGGCGGTCTGGCCATCCCGCAGATCGGTGCCACCGACTTCGGCTGGCGCATCGCGGCGCAGTTCGGCCTGCGCACCGTCCCCCCGCGGCCTGCGCTGGTGCCGCTGACCTTCGGCGGCCAGGCCTGGGCGCCCTACGCGCAGTTGGCCGGCCTGGCGCTGCCCGTGGCCATCAGCACCGGCAGCGGCAAGGCGCGCATGCGTTTCGACGAGGACCTGCTGTTCACCCACCGCGGGCTGTCGGGCCCGGCCATCCTGCAGATCTCCAGCTACTGGCAGCCCGGGACGCCGCTGACGCTGGACTTCGCGCCCGGCACCGACGTGCAGGCGCGCCTCACCGAGGCCAAGCGCGACTCGCGCAAGCGGGTGGCCAACGAACTGGCGGCACTGGTGCCCGCGCGCCTGGCCGATGCGTGGACCGCCGAGGATCCCGGCCTGCAGCGCCCCATCAACGAGGCCGCCGACAAGTCGCTGGCCCGCCTGGCCGAGCGCGTCAGCCGCTGGCCGCTGGTGCCCGACGGTACCGAGGGCTACAAGAAGGCCGAGGTCACGGCCGGCGGGGTGGACACGCGCGAGCTGTCGTCACAGACGATGGAAGCCGCCCGCCAGCCCGGCCTGTTCTTCATCGGCGAGACGGTGGACGTGACCGGCTGGCTGGGCGGCTACAACTTCCAGTGGGCCTGGGCCAGCGCCCATGCCTGCGCGCAGGCGCTGCGGGCAGGCACAGCTTGAAAGCACCGTGCGAACCTGCTACATTAGCCGGCTAACTTTGGCCTACCCCTCAGCGGGCCGCAGAATCTTTCGAGTTGAGGACCACCGGCCGGGGGCCTCGATCTTCCCTGGTCACATTCAACATCTCTTTGAATCAATGACCACCATCCGCGTTAAAGAAAACGAGCCCTTCGACGTCGCGCTGCGCCGTTTCAAGCGCACCATCGAAAAGCTCGGCCTGCTGACCGACCTGCGCGCCCGCGAGTTCTACGAAAAGCCGACCGCCGAGCGCAAGCGCAAGAAGGCCGCGGCCGTCAAGCGCCACTACAAGCGCGTGCGCAGCATGCAGCTGCCCAAGAAGCTGTACTGATCGATCCGCAGGCAACGCCGGCACGTCCTCGACGCCGCCGGTCGCGCATGAAGCAAGCCGCGCCGGGGAAACCTGCCGCGGCTTTCGTTTTTGCCGTGCGCCGCTAGCCGGCGCGACACCGCCCGAACCACGGGCCCGGGCCGCACGCCACGGGGAGCGCGCCGCCCTCTTCCTCCATTCCCCTGCAGCAAGGACGCACCATGAGCCTCAAGGCCCGCATCACCGAAGACATGAAGACCGCCATGCGCGCCAAGGAAGCCGAGCGCCTGGCCACCATCCGCCTGCTGCTGGCTGCCATGAAGCAGAAGGAAGTGGACGAGCGCATCGAGCTGGACGATGCCGCGGTGGTCGGCGTCATCGACAAGATGATCAAGCAGCGCAAGGACTCGATCACCGCCTTCACCCAGGCCGGCCGCACCGAGCTGGCCGACAAGGAGGCCGCCGAGATCGCCGTGCTCGAGGCCTACCTGCCCCAGCGCCTGGACGCCGACGAGATCGCTGCCGAAGTGAAGGCCATCGTGGCCGAGCTGGGCGCCAGCGGCCCCGGCGACATGGGCAAGGTGATGGGCGCCGCCAAGCAGCGCTTGGCCGGCAAGGCCGAGATGGGCCAGGTCAGCGCCGCCGTCAAGGCCGCCCTCGCCGGCTGACCGGCATGGACACGCCGGTCGCCGACCCCATCGGCAAGGCCTGCGCCTGCGTGGTGGACGCGCGCGGCCGGCTGCTGGTCTTCCACCATCCGGGCGACCGCGGCATGCAGCTGGTCAAGGGCACCATCGAGCCCGGGGAATCGCCGGAGGACGCGGTGCGGCGCGAGCTGCTGGAGGAATCCGGCCTTCACTTCGACGGGCCGCTCGAACCGCTCGGCACGCTGCTGCGGCACTGCGACGCCGGCCACGAGGGCAACGACCACACGCACGAGCAGCTGTGGCACCTGTTCCTGATGCGCATCGACGTGCCGCTGCCCGAGCGCTTCGAACACACGGCGCACGGCAGTCCGGAAGAGGACGGCCTGGTGTTCGACTTCCGCTGGCTGAGCGAGGGCGAGTTGCTGGACGGCTTCACCCTGCCCTATCGGCAGGCCATCGAGCGGGTCTGGCAGGCACTCGGCAGGAAATAGCCCACCCCGTTTGGCCTTCCTCACTGCGTGTGGCAGTCCAATCCCCCTCGAGGGGCGCATCCGGCGGCCGGGCCAAGCCCGTTCCGCGGGTGCACTGGCATGGCCTGCGCCGCGGCCCTTCGATCGGAAAAGCGGCACCGGTTTAGTTCCCTGCGGGTGGCACTCAGCGCCGTGGATCACCGGCATGAACGACGGCCGCCTCAGGCGCGCAGCACCATCCAGCCGCCGAGCAGCGCCAGCGCGGCGAAGAAGCAGCGGCGGAACAGCGTCACGGGCATGCGCGCCTGCAGCCGCTGTCCCAGCGCCATGCCCAGCCAGGCCGGCGCCAGCATCGCCACCGAGGCCCAGCCGACGTCCGCACCCACCATTCCGGACGACCCGCCCAGCCCGATGCCCAGCGCCAGCGTGCAGGTGCTGAACGACAGCCCCATCGCCCGCATCAGCGCTGGTCGATCCAGCCCGAGGCTCTGCAGGTAGGGCACCACCGGCATCACGAACACGCCGGTGAGCGCCGTGAGCAGGCCGGTCAGCACGCCCACGATGGGGCCGGCGCGGCGCGCCTGCCGCGGCGTCAGCGTGCCTGCGCGTCCCGCCAGGCCCCAGCCGGCATAGGCGATCAGCGCCAGACCCAGCAGCAGCCCGCCGATGCGGCCGGCTGGCGGCCCCCAGACGGCCAGCCCGCCCAGCGTGCCGGCGGCTAGGCCGATCTGCAGGCCGGCCGTGCGACGCAGCAGCGCCATGGCCGCGCGCCAGGGGCCGGCCTGCCACAGGTTGGTCACCAGCGACGGCAGCACCAGCAGGGCCGCGGCCTGGGCCTGGGGCATCCACAGCGCGAGCAGCGCCATCGACACGGTGGGCAGGCCCAGGCCGAGCAGCCCCTTGACCGCACCGGCCAGCACGAAGACGCCGGCGGTCAGCGCCCAGGTCGGAAGCGCAGCGGCGTCAACGGCCATGGCGTGCGCCCGGTGGCAGCCCTTTGTTGGATACGGGGGTGGGCATGGGGTCTTGAGGAAAGCGCAGCAGCTGCGGAAGCCCGCGAGTCTGGCGCCGGCGCTGCGCGGCGCCAATGCGGAAAAGGCGCAGGCGCCTATGGCCGAAACTGAGCCCTGGCCACCGAAGAGAAGCATCGGCCGATGCACGCCAGAGCCAGGGCGGAATGGACCTGCGCAGATCCAACCCACGCTGCCGCGAATCCGCGCGGCGCACCGCCCCGCGTGCTACCTTGCCCCCATGCGATTCGACCTCACCGACCTGCGCCTCTTCATCCACGTGGTGGAGGCCGGCAGCCTCACGCACGGCGCGACGCGGGCCCACATGACGCTGGCCTCGGCCAGCCAGCGGGTGCGCGGCATGGAGCAGGCGCTGGGCGGTCCGCTGCTGCAGCGGCATGCGGCCGGCGTCACGCCCACCGAAGCCGGCCGCACGCTGCTGCACCATGCGCGCACGGTTCAGGCGCAGATGCAGTGCCTGTACGGCGAGATGGCCGAGCACGGCCAGGGCCTGCGCAGCCGGGTGCGCCTGCTGGCCAACACCGCGGCGCTCATGGAGCACCTGCCCGGTCCCCTGGCCGACTTCCTGGCGGCGCATCCGCAGGTCTCGGTGGACCTGGACGAGCGCGCCAGCACCGACGTGGCCGATGCGGTGCGCGCCGGTCTGGCGGACATCGGCATCGCGTCTCAACTCGCCGACTTTGGCGGCCTGGCGCACCACGCCTTCCGGCGCGACGACCTCGTCCTGGTGCTGCCGCGTGGCCATGCCCTGGCCCGGCGCCGGCGCGCCGCGCTGGCGGAACTGGGCGATGCCGAACTGGTGGGCCTGGCCGTCGGCAATCCGCTGCAGGAGCACATCGCCTGCCAGGCGCGCGCGGCGGGCCTGCAGCCGCGCTACCGGGTGCGGGTGCGCAGCTTCGACGCGGTGTGCCGCATGGCGGCGCAGGGGATCGGCGCCGGCATCGTGCCCCAGACGGCGGCAGCGCGATGCGCGCGCGCGATGTCACTCTCGCGCGTGCCTCTGTCCGACGAATGGGCGGGCCGCGAACTGCGGGCCTGCGTGCGCGACGAAGCGGCGCTGCCGCCGCAGGCGCGGGCACTGCTCGCGCACCTCACGGCCGTGCCTGCGCCGACGCGCGCCGCGTGAACCGAATCCTCAGGCGCCCGCGACCTTCATGCGGTCGATCAGCATCGAGCCCACCGTCTTGGCGCCGTAGTTGTAGGCATCGGCGCCCACGGCCTGGATGCCCATCAGCATGGACTGGAGGTTGCCGGCGATGGTGATCTCCTGCACCGGGAAGGCAATCTGGCCGTTCTCGACCCAGAAGCCGCTGGCGCCGCGCGAATAGTCGCCGGTGACGTAGTTGACGCCCTGGCCCATCAGCTCGATCACGAACAGGCCGGTGCCCAGCTTGCGCAGCATGGCGTCCAGGTCGTCGGCCGGATCGGTCAGGCGCGAGCGCAGCGTCAGGTTGTGCGAGCCGCCGGCGTTACCGGTGGTCTTCATGCCCAGCTTGCGGGCCGAATAGGTCGACAGGAAGTAGCCCTCCAGCCGGCCGGCGTCGACCACGGTGCGCGCCCGGGTCACCACGCCTTCGTCGTCGAAGGGCGCGCTGCCCTTGCCGCGCACCACGTGCGGGTCTTCCGTCACGTCGATGTGCGCGGGCAGCACGGCCTTGCCCAGCGAGTCGAGCAGGAAGGTGCTGCGCCGGTACAGCGCGCCGCCGCTCACGGCCTGCACCAGCCCGCCCAGCAGGCCGGCGGCCAGCGGCGACTCGAACAGCACCGGGCATTCGGTGGTCTTGATCTTGCGCGACTTCAGGCGGCTGAGGGCACGCTCGGCCGCATAGCGGCCCACGGCCTGCGGCGAGGCCAGCTCGTCCGCCGAGCGCATGGAGCTGTACCAGGCGTCGCGCTGCATGTCGTCGCCGCGGCCGGCGATGGGCGCGACCGAGATCGAATGGCGCGAGCTGGCATAGCCGCCGCGGAAGCCATGCGTGTGCGCACTGAAGAAATGGCTCTGCTGGGCCGACACACCCGCGCCTTCGCTGTTGGTGATGCGGCGGTCGGTCGACAGGGCCGCGGCCTCGCATTCCAGCGCCAGCCGGGCGGCAGCTTCGCTGTCGATGGCCCAGGGGTGGAAGAGGTCGAGCTCGGGATGGTCCTGGGAGATGTCCGCCTCGTCGGGCAGGCCGCCGACCGGATCCTCGGCCGTGAAGCGCGCGATGTCGTAGGCCGCCTGCACCGTCTGCTGGATGGCGGCCTCGGAGAAGTCGGAGGTGCTGGCATTGCCGCGGCGGTTGCCCACGTAGACCGTGACGCCCAGCGACTTGTCGCGGTTGCGCTCCACGTTCTCGAGCTTGCCCTTGCGCACCGAGACGCTCAGCCCGCAGCCCTCGGACGCCTCCGCGCCGGCGTCGGTGGCACCCAGCTTCTTGGCATGCGCCAGGGCGGTGTCGACCAGGTTCTCGAAGTAGTCTCGGCTGTAGGCGAAGCCGCTTTCCGCGCGCGAAGTGGTGGTGCTCATGTGAGGGACAATGATAGCGACGCGCCCCCGATGGCCGGGCGGCGCACCCAATTCCCCCGCCATGCCCCGCAAACCCAAAAAAGGCTACTTCGTCCGTGGCCAGTTCGTCGCCGAAGGCAGCGAACTCGACATCGAATACAAGCGCGAGCTCAAGGGCGGCATCGAGACCAGCAAGACCGACCTCAAGCGCGAGAGCGCCGAGGTGCAGGCGCTGGGCGAGGCCCTGCTCACGCTGCGCGCCGAGGCCCGCGAGCGCCTGCAGCTGCCCGACCAGCTCACCGAGGCCCTCAAGGACCTCGGCCGCATCACCAACTTCGAAGGCCGCCGCCGCCAGTCGCAGTTCGTCGGCAAGCTGATGCGCAAGCTGCCCCCCGAGACGCTGGACGCCGTGCGCACCGCCCTCGACGAGCAGGCGCGCGGCCCCGCCCAGGCCACCGCCATGCTGCACGAGGCCGAGCAATGGCGCGAGCGCCTGCTGGCCGACGACGATGCCTTGGGCGCCTGGATCGAGACCCACCCCGGCACCGACGCCCAGCAGATGCGCGCCCTGGTGCGCCAGGCCCGCAAGGACCACCAGGCCGGCAAGCCCGGCGAGGCGCCGCGCCAGGGCAAGGCCTTCCGCGAGCTGTTCCAGCGCATCCGCGAGCAACTGTCGGTGCACGGCGACGACGACCACGCCGACCAGGCCTCCGCCCAGGCGCGCGAGGAAGACGCCTGATGGACGGCGCCGATTTCGCGCCGGTGAAGATCGGCATCGTCTCGGTCAGCGACCGGGCCAGCAGCGGCGTCTACGAGGACAAGGGCCTGCCCGCGCTGCAGGACTGGCTGACGCGGGCACTGAAGAACCCCATCGCCTTCGAGCCGCGCCTGATCCCGGACGAGCAGGACCGCATCAGCGCCACGCTGATCGAGCTGGTGGACGCCGGCTGCAGCCTGGTGCTGACCACCGGCGGCACCGGGCCCGCGACGCGCGACGTCACGCCCGAGGCCACGCTGGCCGTCGCCCACAAGGAGATGCCCGGCTTCGGCGAGCAGATGCGGCAGATCGGCCTGCGCTTCGTGCCCACGGCCATCCTGTCGCGCCAGGTCGCGGTGATCCGCGAGCGCAGCCTGATCGTCAACCTGCCCGGCCAGCCCAAGTCCATCGCCGAGACGCTGGAAGGCCTCAAGGCCGCCGACGGCAGCCAGCTGGTGCCCGGCATCTTCGCGGCCGTGCCCTACTGCATCGACCTGATCGGCGGGCCCTACCTCGAGACGCACGATGCGGTCTGCAAGGCCTTCCGGCCCAAGTCGGCGCTGAGGCCGCCGCGCGAATCCCAGGCCTGATCCGGCGTGAACGAACGCAGCCTGCTGCGCGTTCAACCCTCCCGAGCCGGCCGCCGCCATAAAGAACGCCGCGCATCCCTTCCCAGGAATGCGCGGCGTATTGCCTCTGCCGCCGTCGCGCGACCTCGCTGCCGGGGTCTCAGAGCGAGGGCTGGTTCTGCGCGTTCTCTTCTTCCGCCGGCCAGTCGCGGATGTAGGCCTTGAGCATCTTGTTCTCGAAGTTCTGGCTGTCCACCACGGCCTTGGCCACGTCGTAGAAGCTGATCACGCCCATCAGCATGCGCTTGTCCATGACCGGCATGTAGCGGGCATGGCGCTCCAGCATCATGCGGCGCACTTCGTCGAGGTCGGTTTCGTTGGTGCAGGTCAGCGGCGCGTCGTCCATGGCGGTGCGCACCCGGGTCTCGCCGACCGCGCCGCCGTTGCGCTGGATCTGCACGATCACCTCGCGGAAGGTCAGCATGCCCACCAGGTCGCCATGGGACATGACCACCAGCGAGCCGATGTCCTTGTCCGCCATGATGTCCACGGCCTCGGACAGCGGATCGTCGGGGCCGATCGTGTAGAGCGTGTTGCCCTTCACGCGCAGGATGTCGCTGACTTTCATCGGGGTGCTCCTCAAGAAACCGTCCTGAAAATATAGCCCACAATGCCTCGCGGCTGGCGCCCTCCCCGACACTTTCGTGGCAGCGGCACCGCCGGCGCTGACAAGGAGACACGCTTGATACCTCGCATTTCCGCCGCCGCCCCTTGCGGAGCCCAGCCATGAGCGGCTATTCCGACCCCGGCTTCGACACCCTGGCCCTCCATGCCGGCGCCGCGCCCGACCCGGCCACCGGCGCCCGGGCGGTGCCGATCCACCTGACCACCTCCTTCGTCTTCGAGTCCAGCGACCATGCGGCGGCGCTGTTCAACCTGGAGCGCGCCGGCCACGTCTACAGCCGCATCAGCAACCCGACCAACGCGGTGCTGGAGCAGCGCGTGGCGGCGCTCGAGGGCGGCATCGGCGCCATCGCCACCGCCAGCGGCCAGGCCGCGCTGCACCTGGCCGTGGCGACGCTGATGGGCGCGGGTTCGCACATCGTGGCCAGCACGGCGCTGTACGGCGGCTCGCAGAACCTGCTGCACTACACGATGCGGCGCTTCGGCATCGAGACCACCTTCGTCAAGCCGGGCGACGTCGACGCTTGGCGCGCCGCCATCCGGCCGGAGACGAAACTGCTCTTCGGCGAGACCGTCGGCAATCCCGGCCTGGACGTGCTGGACATTCCCACCATCGCCCAGATCGCGCACGAGGCGCGGGTGCCGCTGCTGGTCGATTCCACGCTCACGTCCCCCTACCTCATCAAGCCCTTCGACTGGGGCGCGGACCTGGTCTACCACTCGGCCACCAAGTTCCTGTCCGGCCATGGCACGGTGATCGGCGGTGTGCTGGTCGACGGCGGCAGCTTCGACTGGGAGGCGTCCGGCCGCTTCCCGGAACTGACGCAGGGCTACGACGGCTTCCACGGCATGGTGTTCAGCGAGGAGAGCACCGTGGGCGCCTTCCTGCTGCGCGCACGGCGCGAAGGGCTGCGCGACTTCGGCGCGGCCATGAGCCCCCACACGGCCTGGCTGATCCTGCAGGGCATCGAGACGCTGCCGCTGCGCATGGAGCGCCACGTGGCCAACACCGAACGCATCGTGCAGTTCCTGGCGAGCCATCCCTTCGTGTCGCGCGTCGGCCATCCGCTGCTGGAATCGCATCCCAGCCATGCACTGGCGGGCCGGCTGCTGCGCGGCGGCGCGCGCGGGGCGGGGGCGGTGTTCAGCTTCGACATCAAGGGCAGCCGCGCGCAGGGCAAGGCCTTCATCGAGGCACTGCGCCTCTTCAGCCACCTGGCCAACGTGGGCGACTGCCGCTCGCTGGTGATCCATCCGGCCAGCACCACGCATTTCCGCATGAGCGACGAGGCGCTGGCGGGTGCGGGCATCGGGCAAGGAACGATCCGTCTCTCCATCGGCCTGGAGGATGCGGACGACCTGATCGACGACCTCAAGCGGGCGCTCAAGGCCGCCGAGAAAGCGGAGGCCTGAGATGGAATTGCAGGTCAATGGCCACCGCGCCTATGCCTACACCGGCGGCAAGCCTTTCGATGCCACCAAGCCGACCGCGGTGTTCATCCACGGCGTGCTCAACGACCACAGCGTGTGGATCCTGCAGAGCCGCTGGTTCGCGCACCACGGCTGGAACGTGCTGGCGGTCGATCTGCCCGGCCACTGCAGGAGCGATGGCACGCCGCCGGCCACGGTGGAGGCGGCGGCCGAGTTCGTGCTGGCGCTGCTCGACGCCGCCGGCGTGGCGCGTGCCGCGCTGGTGGGCCACAGCTTCGGCTCGCTGATCGCACTGGAAGCCGCGGCCCGCGCGCCGGAGCGCGTCACGCACCTGGCGCTGGTGGGCACCGCCTATCCGATGGCGGTGTCGCCGGCATTGCTCGACAGCGCGCTGAATGCGCCGCAGAAGGCCATCGACATGGTCAACGCGTTCTCGCATTCCATGCTGGCGCCGCCGCCCTCGTCGCTCGGACCGGGCACCTGGCTGATGGGCGGCTCGCGGGCGCTGATGCGACGCGTGCTGGCGAGCAACACGGCCGTCAACGTGTTCCACACCGGCTTCAAGGCCTGCAACGACTATGCGGGCGGCGAGGCGGCGATGGCGAAGGTGCGCTGTCCGGTGCTGTTCCTGCTGGGCAGCGCCGACCAGATGACGCCGCCGCGTGCCACGAAGGCGCTGCGCGACCTGGCGCCGGGCGCCCGCGTGGTGACGGTGAAGGCCGGCCACGCGCTGATGAGCGAGGCGCCCGACGCGGTGCTGTTCGCGCTGCGCGACTTCCTGGTCAGTTGAGGACCACCAGCCGCTCCACCTCGACCTCGGTCTTGTGGCGGCCCTTTTCGAACTCGCCGTGCAGCTCCACGCGCTGCTCGGCGCCGACGGTGCGGCCGGGCGGGAAGTGCCGGGCCTTGATCTCGACGGGGATGCGGCCGCTGTCGTCGGCGAAGGTGTAGTGCTTGCCGCCATCGTGCGACACGATGCGGCCCTGCAGCCGCACCTGCTGATCGTCGCGGCCGCTGTCGAGCAGCTGGCGCACCGTGCTCACCGGCACCGAGCTGGGGCCCGCATAGCCGCCAGGCGCCGCGGCGGCGGCCGGTGCGTGGGCGGGGTTGGCGAAGGCGGTACCGCCGGCCAGCAGCGACAGGGCAAGGGCCGGGGCGAGGATCGAAGAACGCATGAATAACCTCCTGGATGCGTGATGGTTGGATCGAGGCTGGCGCCCTTGCGGTAGCCAGTGACGTCATTGGGCGGGCCGAAGATGAAGGCGATCTGATGTCCCCTCGACACCGCACGCTCGCCCACGGCGCTGCCCCGCATGAATCCCTCTCCCCTCGTGGGAGAGGGGCTCAAGACGGCACTTCGGCGAAGACGCTTTCAGCGCGCGGGAAAGTCCAGGACGGCCGACAGTCCGCGCCCGTCCAGTCCGTCCTCGAAATGGAGCCGCGCCCCATGCAGCGCCGCGATGCGCGCCACGATCGACAGGCCCAGGCCGTTGCCCGGCTGGCCGCTGCCCAGCACGCGGAAGAAGCGTTCGCCCAGGCGCCGGCGCTGCGCGGGCGGCACGCCGGGGCCGTCGTCGCGCACGGCCAGGCGCGTGCCGCCGCCGGGCAGCGGCCGGCTGTCGACGCGCACCCGCACGCCGGGCCCGCCGTAGCGGCGCGCGTTGTCGATCAGGTTGCGCACCAGCGTGGCGAGCAGCGCCGGGTGGCCGGCCAGCGTGGCGACCGCCAGGTCGGTGTCGACGGACGCCGGCGGCGCGCTGCTGCCGTTGCGGTCGGCCACGCCGGCCTGGGCATGGGCCAGCGCCTCGTCGACCAGCGGTGCCAGCGCGACGGCCTCCATCGCCTCCAGCCCTTGCGCAGGATCGAGCCGGGCCAGCGCCAGCAGGCTTTCGACCAGCTGCGTGCTGCGGTCCACGTCGGCCCGCAGCTGGCGCGCGTCCTCCGCCGGCAGATGGCCCTGGCGCGCGAGCAGCTGCACCCGGTTGCGCAGCGCGGCCAGCGGCGTGCGCAGCTCGTGGGCGGCGTCGCTGGTGAAGCGGCGCTCGCCTTCCAGCGCCACGGACAGGCGCGCCATCAGGCCGTCGAGGGCGGCCAGGATGGGGCGCAGCTCGCGCGGCATGCCGTCGGCGGGCACCGGCGACAGGTCCTGCGGCGACTTGGCGGCGATGCCGGCGGCGGCCAGCTCCAGCGGCCGCAGGAGCCGGCGGATGGCGATCCAGCAGCCGCCCACCAGCAGCAGCAGCAGGCCCAGCGCCGGCCACGCCAGGCGCTCGGCGATGTCCTCCAGCAACTCCAGCCGCTCCTTCCAGGGCTGGCCCACCTGCGCCTGCAGACCGGTGGCGGGATCGCGCAGCACGAAGACGCGCCAGCGGCGGCCGTCGGCGCGCACGTCGTGGTGCTCGTCGTCCTCCGCGCGCGGGTCGACGAAGGGCCTGGACGGCGCGTCCTCGCCCCGCTGCAGCACGCGGCCCTCGGGCGACACCAGCTGGTAATAGATGCGCAGCCGCAGCGCGTCGCCGCGCCGGCCACCCGCGGCGGCGGCGCCGGGTTCACGGCCCAGGCGCAGCACCAGGCGGGCGCTTTCCTTCAGCGCGTCGTCGAAGGTCTCGCTGGCGCTGTGCCAGGCCACCTGGATGACCAGGGCCAGCCCGACCAGCCAGGCGGCGATGCTGGCACCCGCCACGGTGGCCAGCAGCCGGCGGCGCAGCGACCAGGCCGCAGCGCGGGGGCGGTCGCCCTGGCGGCGGCCCCACGTCATGCCGGCGCCAGGCCGTAGCCCTGGTTGCGCACGGTGGCGATCAGGCCGCTGCCGAGCTTGCGCCGCAGGTTGTAGACGTGGACCTCGATGGCGTTGCTCTCCACCTCCTCGCCCCAGCCGTAGAGCGCCTCTTCGAGTTGCGCGCGGCTGAGGATGTGGGTGGGCCGGCGCATCAGCGCCTCCAGCACGGCGAATTCGCGGGCCGTCACGGCGACGGCCTCGCCGTCCCGGGTCACGCGCTTGGCGACCGGGTCGAGCGTGACGGTGCCGTGGCGCAGCACCGGCACGGGCTGGCGCGCCTCGCGCCGCAGGGCCGCGCGCACGCGGGCCGAGAGCTCTTCCAGGTCGAAGGGCTTGACCAGGTAGTCGTCGGCGCCCAGGTCCAGGCCCTCGACGCGGTCGGCCACGGTGTCCCGGGCAGTGATCAGCAGCACCGGCAGCGTGGCGCCCCGCGCGCGCAGGGCCTGCAGCACGCCGTCGCCGTCCAGGCCGGGCAGGCCGCGGTCGAGCAGCACGCACTGGTAGTCATGGGTGGCCAGGGCCGCGGCGGCCTGGTCGCCGCGCTGCAGCCAGTCGACCGCATGGCCGTCCATCTGCAGCCAGGACTGCACCGTGGCACCGAGGGAGGTGTCGTCTTCGACCAGCAGGATGCGCATGGCGGTCAGGCTAAATGCGGAAGATGAAGGCCATCTGAGGTGAGCCCGGGGCGGGGGCAGACACGGCGACGCATGCCGCGCGCCGGCCCTTCGAGCCTGTCGATGTCGCGCGCCGGCGGCGCTCAGGCCGCATCGACCGCGAAGGCGTCGTCCTGCCGGGCCGCCAGCGCGGCGAGCAGCGTGCGCACGGCCGCGTCCGCCGGCGCGGCGGTGGGCGGCGCGGCCAGCAAACGCGACAGGGTGCCGGCATGCGGAAGCATCGGCCCGAGGAAATGCACGCCCTGCGGCCCCGCCAGCAGCAGCGTGGGGAAGGTCTCGACGTCGAAGTCGTCGGCCAGCTCGGCATGGTCTTCCACATCCACCCAGGCGAAGCGCAATTGCGGGTGCGTGCGCTGCGCTTCGGCGAACAGCGGCCGGTAGTCGCGGCAGGTGCCGCACCATTCGGCGCACAGGCACACGGCCCAGGTGGAGTCGGCAGCGGCGGCGTCGGTCACGGTGCGGTCGTCAGGGTCTTGGGGAGGGGCTTGGGCCGCGGAAGGGGCCGTCGCTATTATGGGCAAGCCCATCAAGAGGCACAGGAGACAGCGATGAATCCCTCCCCCGCCGCCACGCGCACGCCGGCCGGTGCCGCCGTCGATCCGCGCCAGTTCTCGAGCTTCGCCGAGTTCTATCCCTTCTATCTGAGCGAGCATGCCGACCGCCGCTGCCGGCGGCTGCATTTCATCGGCGCCACGCTGGCGCTGGCCTGCCTGGCGGTGCTGGTGGTCACGGCCAATCCGTGGTGGCTGCTGGGCGCGCTCTTCGCCGGCTACGGCTTCGCCTGGATCGGTCATTTCGCCTTCGAGAAGAACCGGCCGGCCTCCTTCAAGCGGCCGCTCTACAGCTTCATGGGCGACTGGGTGATGTACCGCGACATCTGGGCGGGGCGCGTCAAGCTCTGAACCACAGGCCGCACGGCCGCATGGCTCAGTGCGGCGCGACGGGCCCGTCCTGGGCGGCGGGGCCGACGGGCGTGGGCGTGGGCCGCAGCGCATCGGCCAGCGTCAGGCGGGCCAGCGGCGCGCGCTGCCACACGCCCTCCAGCGCCGGCCGGCGCGGCAGCAGCAGCGCGGCCAGCATCGGCGCCAGCGGCGTGGTGGCCGGGTCCACCAGCAGCACGTAGCGCGGGTCGCCCTGCGGCGTCTCCTCGGCCAGCGGGGCCACCCAGTCGAGATCGACCAGGGCGTCGATGACGGGCCGCAGTTGCAGCACGTCGGCGCGCAGCCGTTTGGCCATCTCCTGCACGCCCAGGCCGCGCGCAGGGCCGTTGCGCGCATGGGCCAGCAGGCGCAGCGCCTCCACGCCCAGCTGCATCGGCCAGCCGGGATGGCCGCCGCGCCGGGCCACGCCGGCCAGCAGGATCGGCAGGTAGGCCGCGATCACCGCCCCCAGCAGCACGATCATCCAGGCGGTGTAGATCCAGATCAGCAGGATGGGCGCGGTGGCGAAGGCGCCATAGAGCACCGAATAGGTGGGCACCAGGCTGAGATACCAGGCCAGCACCCGCTTGGCCACCTCGATGGCCGCGGCCACGAACAGGCCGCCCGCCCAGGCATGCGCCCAGCGCACCTGCGTGTTGGGCACGTAGTGGTAGAGCGCGGCCATGCCCAGGGCCAGCAGCAGGAATTCGGCACCGTCGAACAGCCAGCGCAGGTTGAGCCCCGCCTCGCCGATCAGCCCGCGCGAGGCGCTGAACACATAGGCCGTGGTGGACAGGCTCACCGCCAGCAGCAGCGGGCCCAGCGTGATCGACGCCCAGTAGATCAGCACCCGCTGGGCGAAGGGCCGCGGCCGCGGCACGCGCCAGATGCCGTTGAGCGTCTTGTCGATGGTCAGGATCAGCGCGATGGCCGTGACCAGCAGCACGCCCAGGCCCACGATGCCCAGCCCGCTGGCGGCACCCGCGAACTGGGTGAGGTAGCCCAGCACCTGCCGCGCGATGTTCTCGGGGATCAGGCTCTGCACCAGCCAGCGCTGCAGCCGGTCCTGCAGCGTGGCGAAGATGGGGAAGACGGTGAACAGCGCCAGCGCCACCGTGAAGAAGGGCACCAGCGCGATGGTGGTGGTGAAGGTGAGGCTGCCGGCCGTCAGCGCCAGCCGGTCGTCGCGGAAGCGCTCGCCCAGCACCGCCGCGGTGCTGCGCCACGGGAAGCGCGTCACATCCCTCCAGAGCCGATGGCGAATCATGCTGGGTATCATGCCACCGCCGCCCTGACACCCCGCCGCCCGCCCGTGGCGCGCCTGTTTCTCCCCCTGCCTTTCCCCGGTCTTGAACGCACCCACCGCCCGTCCCTCGGCCGCCGTCGCCGCCACGCGCACGCTGGCGGTGGGCAGCCTGCTGGGCCTGATCGCGCTGGGCCTGGCCTGGGAGCTGTGGCTGGCGCCGCTGCGCCCCGGCGGCAGCTGGCTGGCGCTCAAGGTGCTGCCGCTGCTGGTGCCGCTGGCCGGCCTGCTCAAGTGGCGCATGTACACCTACCGCTGGCTGAGCCTGCTGGTGTGGCTCTATTTCACCGAGGGCGTGGTGCGCGCCTGGAGCGACGCGCTGCCGCTCAGCCGCGCCCTCGCCGGCCTCGAGATCGCGCTGTGCCTGCTGCTCTTCGCGGCCTGCGCCTGGCATGTGCGGCTGCGGCTGCGCGCCGGCCGGCAGATGCGCGCCGCCGATCCATCGACTTCCTGACGCCATGACCACCCCTGCCCTGATCGACTCGCTGCGCGCCATCGTCGGCGCCGCCCATGTGCTCACCGACGGCGACCTCACCGCCTACGAGCAGGACTGGCGCAAGCGCGCCCGCGGCAAGGCGCTGGCCGTCGTTCGCCCGGGCAGCACGGCCGAGGTGGCTGCCGTGGTCAAGGCCTGCGCCACCGCCGGCACGGCCCTCGTGCCGCAGGGTGGCAATACCGGCCTGGCGGTGGGCTCGATCCCCGACGAGAGCGGCCGCCAGGTGGTGCTGAGCCTGGCGCGCATGGCCGCCGTGCGCGAGATCGACGCCGCCAACCTGACCATCACCGTCGAGGCCGGCTGCGTGCTGCAGGTGCTGCAGGAGACCGCCGCCAAGGCCGGCTTCCTGTTCCCGCTCAGCCTGGCGGCCGAGGGCAGCTGCACCATCGGCGGCAACCTGGCCACCAACGCCGGCGGCACCCAGGTGCTTCGCTACGGCAACGCGCGCGAGCTGTGCCTGGGCCTGGAAGTGGTCACCGCCCAGGGCGAGGTGTGGGACGGCACCAGCGGCCTGCGCAAGGACAACACCGGCTACGACCTGCGCGACCTGATGGTCGGCAGCGAAGGCACGCTGGGCATCATCACGGCCGCCACGCTCAAGCTCTTTCCGCAGCCGGCGGCGCGGCTCACGGCCTGGGCGGCGGTGGGCTCCTTCGACGACGCGGTGCAACTGCTCGGCCAGGCCCAGCGCCACCTGGGCGCGGGGCTGACCGGCTTCGAGGTCATGGGCCGCTTCGCGCTCAGCCTGGTGCGCCGGCACATGCCGCAGTTGAAGGTGCCTTTTGCCGACGAAGCCGGCGATGGGCATCCCTACTTCGTGCTGCTGGAGAACTCCGACAGCGAGTCCGAGGAACATGCCCGCGCCCGCTTCGAGTCGCTGCTGGAAGCGGCCTTCGAATCCGGCTGCGTGGCCGATGCCGTGGTGGCCGAGAACCTGTCGCAGGCGCACGAGCTCTGGCACATCCGCGAGAGCATTCCGCTGGCCCAGGCCGAGGAAGGCCTCAACATCAAGCACGACATCTCGCTGCCGGTGTCGCGCATCCCGGCCTTCTGCCACGAGACCGACGCGCTGCTGGCGCGCGAGATCCCCGGCGTGCGGCTGGTCAACTTCGGCCATCTGGGCGACGGCAACCTGCACTACAACGTGCAGGCGCCGGCCGAGGGCGATGCCAGGGCCTTCCTGCGCGACCAGGAGAAGCGGGTGAACGAGCTGGTCTATGCCCAGGTGCAGAAGTTCGGCGGCTCCTTCTCGGCCGAGCATGGCATCGGCAGCCTGAAGGTCGAGACGCTGGAAAAGCACAAGTCGCCCGTGGCGCTGGGCATGATGCGGGCCATCAAGTCGGCGCTGGACCCGCAGGGGCTGCTCAACCCGGGACGCGTGCTGGCGGGCTGAGCGCGGTACCCGCCCCTCGCGGCGCCCCTCGCATCACCGCCGCGCAGGCGGAGCACCCCTGACCGTGGCGCGGATTAAGAGCCGTGGCGCAAAATGCGCCAATCAGGAGTCCTTGCCATGCCCGCATCCGCCTTCGCCTCGGTCAAGCTGCCCACCCCGCTGGTCGAACAGGCCCGCCGCGCCGCGCAACCCATGCGCCGCTCCATCGCCAGCCAGATCGAATACTGGGCCACGCTGGGCCAGATCGTCGAGCACACCGGCCTGAGCGTGCAGGAGGCCCGTGCCGCCATCGAGGCGCATGAACGCCGCCAGGCCGAGGCACCGGCCGCCCCCGCCTCCATCGACGCCCTCACCGCCCGCCTGCTGGCCGCGCAGGCCAGCGGCACTCTCGCCCAGCGGGTGCGCGCCCTGGTGAACGAGAACCGCGCCCTGGCCGGCGACGCCGCCGCCGCACCAGCCGGCGAGCTGGCCCCCACCGCCTGATCCCCCTGCCGATGGCGACCGCCCGCGGCGCCCCGCCGCGCTGGCTGCACCTGCTGGCCGGCCCGAACGGTGCCGGCAAATCCACGCTCTACCGCGCCCTGGTGCAGGAAGGCATCGTCGGCCGCGACCTGGAATTCGTGAATGCGGACCTGCACGAGCGCGCGCACCTGCAGCACATCGCCGATCCGCAGGCCCGCTCCGAGGCGGCCCGCGCCTGGGCCGACGGCCGCCGCGCCGCGCTCATCGCCAGCGGCACGCCCTTCGCCAGCGAGACCGTCTTCTCCCATCCTTCCAAGCTCGGGCTGATCCGCGAGGCGCGCGCCGCCGGCTTCACCGTCGCGCTGCACGTGGTGGCGCTGGACGACCCGCAGCGCCTGGTCGGCCGCGTGGCCCAGCGCGTGCGCGAGGGCGGCCATGCCGTGCCGCCGGAACGCATCCTGGCGCGCTATCCGCGCACGCTGGCACTGCTGGCCGAGGCCGTGCGCGAGGCCGACGCGGCCTACCTCTACGACGGCCGCGACGCCGAGCAGGGCGGCCCGCGCCTGGTGGCGCTGCGCACGGCGGCCGGCTGGGTGCTGCTCGACCCGCCGCTGCCGGCCTGGGCGGCGCGCATCGCCGACGATGCGGCGGCCACGCCCCCGGCCGACAAGGACGCCGCCGCATAAACTACAGGGCCGCGCCGGCCCCGCTGCCGGCGCCGCGTCTTCTTCTTCCGCCCTGCCGGGCCAACCGCCCCTTCCGCCATGACCCGCCCCATCCGCTCCCAGTACGAAGACTTCATGCGCCATGTGGACACGCATGGCGTCTTCAAGAGCGACCGCACCGGCACCGGCACCAAGAGCGTGTTCGGCCACCAGATGCGCTTCGACCTGCGCGAAGGCTTTCCGCTGGTGACCACCAAGAAGGTCCACCTCAAGTCCATCATCCACGAGCTGCTGTGGTTCCTGGCGGGGTCGTCCGACAACAACTGGCTGCGCGAACGCGGCGTGACGATCTGGGACGAATGGGCGCGCGAGGACGGCGACCTGGGCCCTGTGTACGGCGTGCAGTGGCGCAGCTGGCCCACGCCCGACGGCGGCCACATCGACCAGATCGCGCAGGTGGTGGAGCAGCTCAAGACCAACCCCGACTCGCGCCGCATCATCGTCAGCGCCTGGAACGTGGCCGACCTGTCGAAGATGGCGCTGATGCCCTGCCACGCCTTCTTCCAGTTCTACGTGGCCGAGGGCCGGCTGTCCTGCCAGCTCTACCAGCGCAGCGCCGACATCTTTTTGGGCGTGCCCTTCAACATCGCCAGCTATGCGCTGCTAACCCACATGCTGGCGCAGCAATGCGACCTGGAGGTCGGCGACTTCGTCTGGACCGGCGGCGACTGCCACATCTACAGCAACCACGCCGAGCAGGTGGCGCTGCAACTGTCGCGCGAGCCGCGCCCCTACCCGACGCTGCGCATCAAGCGCCGGCCGGCGAGCATCTTCGACTACCAGTTCGAGGACTTCGAATTCGAGGGCTACGACCCGCACCCGGCCATCAAAGCGCCGGTGGCCGTCTGACGCACGGTCCGCACACGCCGATGGGCCGCCTGAACCTGATCTACGCCCGCGCCGCCAACGGCGTCATCGGCCGGGACAACGCCCTGCCCTGGCACCTGCCCGAGGACATGGCGCACTTCCGCACGCAGACGCGCGGCTGCCCGGTCATCATGGGCCGGCACACCTGGGATTCGCTGCCGCCGCGCTTTCGCCCGCTGCCGGGCCGCACCAACATCGTGGTGACGCGCCAGCCCGGCTGGCAGGCCGACGGCGCCGTGCGCGCCGGCAGCCTGGCCGAGGGCATTGCCGCCGCGGGCGAAGCGCCCGAGGTCTGGGTGATCGGCGGTGCCCAACTCTATGCCGAGGCCGCGCCGCTGGCCCGGCGCGCCGTCGTCACCGAGATCGACCGCGACTTCGACGGCGACGCCTTCGCGCCGGTGCTCGATGCCGGCTGGCGCGAGACGGCGCGCGAGGTGCACACCAGCGCCGCGCCCGGCGCAATGCGCTTCGCCTTCGTGACCTACGAGCGCGGCTGAGGCCGCTCCATTCGCGCTGCATCAGGGCTGCACCTGGTACGACTCGAGATCGGCGCTCTCGCGATGCAGGAGCGTGCCGGCGGCGTCGAAGTCCTCGTACACCGACTTGACCTCGCGCCGTGCCTCGGGCGCGTACCAGATGGCCCGGTAGAAGCGCCCCGTGAGCGGCGGCGGCACCGTCGAGGGCCGCGTCTGCGCGATCGCCATGCTGCCCGCGACGCCGGCCTGCGACGCGGTCGAGGCCGTGGCATTGGTCGGCGCGAACTCCTTGTGCCATTCGCCCTCGGCCTCGATCTTCAACGCATGGAAGGTACCCGCCGGCACGGTGATGTCCTCCCAGGCGAGCACCTTGTAGTCCAGCGTATTGCGCAGCGACACGATTTGCGGATTGGGCCGATCCTGGGTGACGTCCACCCGCCAGGTCTTGCCCGTCTTCAGCGGGAAGTCGAAGTTCTTGCTGACCGTCGTGGTCTTGCCGTTGACGCTCTGCTGGTTGCTCCAGTCGTCCTGGACCATCCTCTCGCGCGCCGGCAGATTGGAGTCGGCCGGCTTGATGCCGAGCACCATCGAGCCGGTGCCCACGCGCTCGATCGTGCCTTCCCAGTGGCGCGTGGTCGCGCCGGCAGCCGGTGTCTCGCTCTTGATCTGGTAGACCCACTTGTCCCCAGCATGCAGCGTGGGCGCCGGCGCCTCCTGGGCGCAGGCAAGCGCGGCAACGGCCATGGTGGCAAACGGAACAAGGACAGAGCGGAGCATGGACGCTTTCATGGCGGCGATGCGCCATTCGACGCCGCTTGGCTCTCGGCCACCTGACTGCGCCTGGTGCGGAAAGCCCCTCGCAATGCGGCCGTCGGCGAGGTCCGTCATTGCAGAAATGGAGCCCATGGGGCCAACGCCGGCCCAATGTCAGCGCGCTGTCAGCCCCACATCACTACCGTTCCCGCCATGAAACGCGTGCTGCTGCTGGCCTCCCTCGCGCTGTGCAACCTGACCTTCGCTGCGCCGCCCACCGAGGCGTCCATCGACCAACTGGTGACGCTCACACACTCTCCGAATACGCTGGATGCGATGACGGCCGCGGTAGAGCGGTCCATACGCCAGGGCGTGGAAGCGAGCACGCACGGCAAGTCGCTGACCGCACAGCAGCAAAAGGCCGTTCAAGTCATTCCCGACCAGATCATGCAGTTCGTCCGCCAGGAACTGAACTGGGCCAAGCTCAAGCCATTGGTCGCACAAGCGTACATGGAGACGTATTCGCAGGAAGAGGTCGATGAACTCATCCGTTTTTTTGGCTCGCCGGTAGGCCGCCGCTTTGTCGACAAGCAACCACAACTCGTCCAGCGCATGAGCGCCGCAACGCAGCAACTGGTCGCCACTGCCCTTCCAAAGTTCCAGGCTGCCTTACTCGAATCGCTGCGACAGGCCGGGATCGAAGCCAAATAAGGTGCTCGGGCCGCCGACGGGTCGAAAGACATCCAGCCGGCCAAAAAATGAACTAGCCGACAGCGACCGCCGCGGGCCTGGCGCACACTCGCGGCCTCGCCCATGAAACTCAAGCACCTCGAGGTCTTCCACGCCGTCATGCTCACGGGCAGCGTGAGCGCCGCCGCGCGGCTGCTGCACGTGACGCAGCCCGCCGCCACGCAGACGCTGCAGCATGCCGAGCTGCAACTGGGCTACGCCCTCTTCACGCGGCAGCGCAACCGGCTGGTGCCCACGGCCGAGGCGCAGGCGCTGTATGCCGAGGTGCAGCCGCTGATGGCGCAGCTGGAGCGGGTGCGCCGCGTGGCGCTGGCGCTCGGGCGCGACGCGGGCACGCCGCTGCGGGTGCTGATCGTGCCCTCGCTCGCGGTGCGCGCGCTGCCCGACGCGCTGGCGGTGTTCAAGCGCCGCCACCCGGACATGCCGGTCACCATCCGCACGCTGCACTCGCGCGAGATCGCGCAGGCCATGGCGCTGCACGAAGGCGACGTCGGCATCGTCTACGGCAGCGCGCCGCATCCCGCGCTGCACGAGGAGGCCATCGCCAGCGGCCGGCTGGTGTGCGTGTCGCGGGTGGACCATGCCGGCGCCGACGCGCGCGCCACCGTGGCGCTGGACGAGGTGCTGCGCAGCCCCATCATCCGCATCGACGAGCGCGACCCCATCGGCACCATGCTCGCGGAGCAGTGGTCCCGGCTGGGCGTGGTGCCCACCGGCGGCATCACGGTGCAGACGCACCACATCGCGCTGGTGCTGGCGGAACAGGGCTTCGGCCCGGCCATCGTCGATTCCTTCACCGCCCAGGCACGGCGCGACGAGGCGCTGCACGTGCGCACGCTGCTGCCGGAGATCGCGGTGGAGGTGCGGGCACTGCTGCCGCAGGGCGTGCGCTCGCCGCGGCCGGTGGCCGACTTCCTGAAGGCGCTGCGCGCGGTGACGGCCGACGGCGCCTGAGGCCGCGCCGCGCTACGCCGCCAGCCGGCGCTGCGCCAGCGCCCAGGCCACGGTGGCGCGGGCCAGCGCCGCGGTGGCGTCGATCACCGGCAGGCCGGCGGTGCCGGCATCCAGCACCAGCGGAATCTCGGTGCAGCCCAGCACCAGCGTGCGCGCACCGCGCTGCGCCAGCGCATGGGCGGCACGGCCCAGCAGCTGCCGGCCCCGGTCCAGCTCGCCGGCCTTCACCGCCTGAATGCCGGGCATCACCCACGCGGCGAGCGCGTGTGCATCGGGCAGTTCCCAGCGCACGCCGGTGCCGGCCCGCGCCACGTACAGCCCCGATTCCAGCGTCGCGCGGGTGGCCAGCAGGCCGATGGGCGCATCGGGCGGCGTGAGCCGGCGGGCCTCGTCCAGCGCGGCGTCCACCAGGTGCAGCATCGGCAGGCCGACGGCGGCGCGCAGCGGCTCGAACCAGAGGTGGGCGGTGTTGCAGGGCATCACCAGCAGCCGGGCGCCGGCATCGGCCAGGCGCCGGCCGCTGGCCACCAGGGCGGGCAGCGGAGATTCGCCCTCGCCCAGGAAGGCGGCCGTGCGGTCGGGAATCTGCGGAATGGAGCTGACCAGCAGCGGCAGGTGGTCCTGGTCGCGGCGGGCGGGCGTGGCGGCCAGCACCTTGTGCATGAAGTCCAGCGTCGCCAGCGGCCCCATGCCGCCGAGGATGCCGATGGGCGCCAGCGTGGGCGCGGCGTCCACGGATGCGGTGCAGGACAACGCCAGCGCGGCAGCAGGAAAAGTCATGGACGGATCCTAGGTGCTGCCCGGCCGCGACGGCCATCGAAGCTGCGCGGCCATCCATCAGCCGCACTTATGGTCTTTGTCATGGCCAAACGCGCCGGTACCGCGAAAATGGCGGCGATGAATGCAGACCTCGGGCGCCCGCCCCGCATCTACCTGGCGGGCCCGGACATCTTCAGGCCCGACCACGCGGCCGTGTTCCGCGACCTCAAGCAGCTGTGCGCCGCCCTCGGCCTGGAGGGCGTGGCGCCGTCCGACGCCAGCCTCGACCTGGCCGGCGCCGCCACCGGCGACGAGGAGGCCGAGCGCATCTACCAGGGCAACATCGCGCTGATCCGCGACTGCAGCGGCGTCGTGGCCAACCTGCAGCCCTTCCGTGGGCTGGAGCCCGATGCAGGCACGGTGTTCGAAGTCGGTTTCGCGGTCGCGCTGGGCCGGCCGGTGGTGGGCTATGGCGTGCCGGCGGACAGCTATGCCGCACGCGTGGCCGCCCAGTTGCCCTGCGTGGCCGATGCCCGCGGCGTGCTGCGCGAGCGGGCCGGCGGCGTCGAAGTCGAGGGCCGCGGCCAGCGGCTGAACCTCATGATCACCCGCTCCACGCCCCTGGCGGCCGATGCCGCCGCCGCGCTGCGCCAGCTGGCCGGCCTGCTGGAGACGGCCGCCCGATGAGCCGGGCCGCCGTCCGCCGTCCATCCACCGGATGGGCGTTCGCACCGTGGCTGGCGCTGCTGCTCTGGCTGGGCCTGGCCGCCGCGCAGTCCAACGCCGCGGTGCCGACCCAGGCCGAGCGGCTGGCGCCCGTCGCCATCGGCCGCAACCTGAGCGGCCAGCAGCTGGCCTGGCACCTGCAGGTGCTGGAGGACAGCAGCCGCCAGCTCGGCATCGACGACGTGCGATCGCCCGAATGGCAGTCGCGCTTCACGCTGCCGGCCGAGCCGCTGCGCGGGCGCGAGGCCGACCGGGTGCTGTGGTTCAAGTTCCAGCTGCGGCTGGCCGACCCCGCCGACGCGCCGCAGGAATGGCTGCTGGTCGTGCCCACCGTCTCCACCCACGACATCCGTTTCTTCGGCCCCTTCGCCCCCGACGGCCGGGCGCTGGCCGAGCCGGTGGTCACGGGCATGCGCCACCCGTGGGCCACGCGCCCGGCCTCGGCCGAGCAGATGTCGTGGCGCTTCCAGCTGCCCGATGCGCAGCCCTACACCGTCTACGTGCGGGTGGATTCCACCTTCGCCCGCATCTACGACATGCGCGTGTGGCGCACGGCCGACTACCTGGAGTCCACGCAGGACAAGCGGATGTTCGACGGCGTCAGCTACGGCATCATGTTCGGCCTGCTGGTCTACGGCCTGGTGCTGCTGCTGGTTTTCGGCGAGGCCATCTACGTCTACTACCTGCTGTCCTGCCTGTGCGCGCTGGGCGCCATCGCCGGCTTCAACGGCCACACGCTGCGTTATCCCTTCGCCCACTGGCCCGCGGCGGCCGGCGCGATGTACACGCTGATGCCGGCCCTGTGGGTCATCTGCAAGCTGCAGTTCGGGCGGCGGCTGCTCAACCTGCGCTACTTCGCGCCCTGGCTCGACCGGCTGGTGGTGGGCCTGAGCTTCGTGCTGGGCGCGGCGGCCGTCTACGGACTGTTCGGCCGGCATCCGCTGCTGACCTTCAACCTGGTGCAGGCCTCGGTGGTGCTGGCCTCCGGCGTGCTGCTGGCCGGTGCGGTCGTGGCCGGTCGGCGGCGCTATTGGCCGGCGGTGCTGTACTGCGTGGGCGTGGCCGTGCTGCTGCTGGCCGTCTCGAGCATCATCTTCGCGGCCTGGGGCTGGCTCAAATGGCAGCCCGGCCAGACCAACCTGACCCAGGGCGCGCTGGTGATGGAGCTGGTGGTGTTCGCCATCGCGGCGGCCTCGCGGCTGCGGCTGGTGCTGCGCTCGGAACAGGCCCTGGCCGCCCACAACCTGGAGCTGATCGATGCCGTGCGCACCGACGCGCTCACCGGCGCCGCCAGCCGCGCCGGCCTGGAGGTGCAGGCCAATCGCTGGCTGCGCGACGAGAGGCCCTTCGCCGTGCTGCTGCTGGACCTGGACGGCTTCAAGTCGGTCAACGACCAGCATGGCCATGCCGCCGGCGACGCCGTGCTCGCCACCCTGGCGCGACGGCTGCGCGAGGCGGTGCGGGACTCCGACCTGGTGGCCCGCCTTGGCGGCGACGAATTCGCCCTGCTCCTGGCGGGCGAGCCGCGCCGCGAGGTGCTGGCCATGCTGGCCGACCGCCTGGTGGCCCAGGCCGCGGAGCCGGTCGACTGGGAAGGCCAGCCGCTGCGCGTGGGCATGAGCATCGGCATCGCCTGCCGCCCGCAGGACGGCGACACGCTGGACGAATTGCTTCGTGCGGCCGACCAGGCCATGTATCGCAGCAAGCAGCAGGCGCACGGGCCGGGCTACAGCTTCGCGGCCGACCCGGGCGGCGCCTGACGCACGGCAAAAGGCCCGGTCGTGCCGGGCCCCGGGAACCGCGCCGGCCAGGCGCCGTCGCGTGGAACGAAGACGGGGCGCAGGCCCCGCCGGACGTCTCAGCGCTCGATGGTCAGCGCCACGCCCATGCCGCCGCCGATGCACAGCGAGGCGATGCCCTTCCTGGCATCGCGGCGGGCCATTTCATGCAGCAGCGTCACCAGGATGCGGCAGCCGGAGGCGCCGATAGGATGGCCCAGCGCGATGGCGCCGCCGTTGACGTTGACCTTGCTCGTATCCCAGCCCATTTCCTTGTGCACGGCACAGGCCTGGGCGGCGAAGGCTTCGTTGATCTCCAGCAGGTCCAGATCGGCGGCCTTCCAGCCGGCGCGCTCCAGCGCCTTCTTCGACGCCGACACCGGGCCCATGCCCATGATGGCCGGATCGAGGCCGGTGGTGGCAAAGCTGGCGATGCGGCCCAGGGGCTTGAGGCCCAGTGCAGCGGCCTTCTTCGCGCTCATCACCACCACGGCTGCGGCGCCGTCGTTCAGGCCCGAGGCATTGCCCGCGGTCACGCCGCCGGCCTTGTCGAAGGCGGGGCGCAGGCCGGCCAGGCCTTCGGCGTTGGTCTTGCGGTTGATGAACTCGTCGGCGTCGAAGACCAGCGGATCGCCCTTCTTCTGCGGGATGTGGACGGCCGTGATCTCGTCCTTGAACCTGCCGGCGTCCTGCGCGGCGGCGGCCTTCTGCTGGCTGGCCAGGGCCAGCTCGTCCTGGGCGGCGCGGCTGATGTCGTACTGCTTGGCCACGTTCTCGGCCGTGATGCCCATGTGGTACTGGTTGTACACGTCCCACAGGCCGTCGGTGATCATGGTGTCGACCAGTTTCCAGTCGCCCATGCGCTGGCCGTTGCGGGAGTTGGGCAGCACGTGCGGCGCCAGGCTCATGCTTTCCTGGCCGCCGGCCACCACGATGTCGCTGTCGCCGGCGTTGATGGCCTGGGCGGCCAGCATCACGGCCTTCAGGCCCGAGCCGCAGACGGCATTGATGGTCAGCGCGGGCGTGGCCTTGGCACCGCCGCTCTTGAGCCAGGCCTGGCGGGCCGGGTTCTGGCCGGCGCCGGCAGCCAGCACCTGGCCCATGATCGCCTCGCCCACCTGGTCGGCCTCGACCTTGGCGCGGGCCAGGGCCTCCTTGATGACGATGGCGCCCAGTTCGGTGGCCGGAATGCCGGCCAGCGAACCGCCGAACTTGCCGATGGCCGTGCGGGTGGCCGAAACGATGACGATGTCTTCCATGATGCTTTCTCTCCGATGAAAACGATGAAGGGGCGGGTTCAGGCCTTGGCCTTGACGTAGCGGCCGGGTGCCGGCTCGATGGCCTGGTAGGCCGCGCCGTTGCCATAGGCCTTGGGCGCGGGGACCTGCTTGCCGGCATGGCGCTTGAGCCAGGCGTCCCAGTCGGTCCACCAGCTGCCCGGATGCTCGGTGGCGCCTTCCAGCCATTCGGCATTGGTGGGCGGGAAGGTGTCGTCCTCGCGCAGCCAGTGGCTGCGCTTCTTCTTGGCCGGCGGATTGATCACGCCGGCGATGTGGCCCGAAGCGCCCATCACGAAGCGCATCGGCCCCGACAGCAGCTGCGTGGTGGCATAGGCGCCGCCGATGGGCACGATGTGGTCCTCGCGCGAGCCGTAGATGTAGGCCGGGATGTCGATGCGGCCCAGGTCCACCTTCTCGCCGCAGACCGTCACGGCATCCTTGTCGGCCAGCTTGTCTTCCAGGTAGGTGTTGCGCAGGTACCAGGCGTACATGGGGCCCGGCAGGTTGGTGGCGTCGCTGTTCCAGTACAGCAGGTCGAAGGGCGGCGGCGACTCGCCCTTGAGGTAGTTGCCCACCACGTAGTTCCACACCAGGTCGTTGGGCCGCAGGAAGCTGAAGGTGGACGCCAGGTCCGCGCCCGGCATCAGGCCGCCGCTGCCCATCTGCATCTCGCGGAAGCGGACGAAGGCCTCGTCGATGAAGACGTCGAGGATGCCGGTGTCCTCGAAGCGCAGCAGCGTCGTGAGGAAGGTGACCGAGGCGGCCGGCTTCTGCCCGCGCGCCGCCAGTACCGCCAGCGCGGTGCCCAGGATGGTCCCGCCGACGCAGAAGCCCAGCACGTTGATCTTGCCGCCGCGCCTGTCCTGGCCGCTGATGGCCTGCACCGCGCCGATGGCGGCGATGGCGCCCTTTTCGATGTAGTCGTCCCAGGTGGTGTGGGCCAGCGAGTCGTCGGGATTGCGCCAGCTCACGACGAAGGTGCGGTGGCCCTGGGCGGTGGCATGGCGCACCAGCGAGTTCTCGGGCTGCAGGTCGAGGATGTAGAACTTGTTGATGCACGGCGGCACCAGCAGCAGCGGCCGCTCGTGCACCTTGTCGGTCAGCGGCTTGTATTCGATGAGCTGGAACAGCTCGTTCTCGAACACCACCGCGCCCTCGGTGGTGGCGACGTTGCGGCCGACCTCGAAAGCGCTTTCGTCGGTCATGCTGACGTGGCCCTGCCGGATGTCGTGCATGAGGTTCTGCATGCCGCGGGCGATGCTCTCGCCCTGCGTCTTGAGGGCCTTCTGCTGCGCCTCGGCATTGAAGGCGAGGAAGTTGCTGGGCGCCGAGGCGGCCATCCACTGCTCGACCGCGAAGCGCAGGCGAGCCTGGGTCTTGGCATCGGCCTCGACCGCCTCGGTCATGGCCAGCAGGGTGCGGGCGTTGAGCAGGTAGACGGCAGCCGAAAAGGTGGCCATGGGGTTGCCCACCCAGCCCTCGCCGGCGAAGCGCTTGTCGCCCGGCACCGGCACCGCCAGGCCCTGGCGCCACAGCGCGCCGGCCTCTTCGACGTACTGCTGCTGGATGGCCTGCAAGCGGCCCGGGTCGAAGGTGATGCGGGGGATCTCCGGCGCGGTGCCGCCGACCGTGCCGCCGATCTGGCCGAAGGCGTTGACCGCCTTGCCCCATCCCTCGGTCAAGGCCTGCTGGAACGGCCCGAACATGGCGTTCATCTGGGCGGTCGCGTCTTGCTGCTTCATGCGGTCTCCGGTGCCTCACCTGCGATGGTGCGGCGGAGTATCCTGCATTTCGAAGACCCGCCCGGCGCCAGAACGCCTTCCTCTAAAGCCATCCTCCTGCCGTGTTCCTGCATCTCGTCGTGATCGCCTGGCTGTACGTCGCCGTGATGATGGCCGTGGCCGAAGCCACCCATGCCAACGGCAGCGTGCTGGGCGCCATCGTCACCTTCGTGCTGTATGGCCTGCTGCCCATGGGCATCGTGGGCTACATCCTCGCGACGCCCGCGCGGCGCAAGGCCCGGCGGGCGCGCGAGGCCGCCGAGGCAGCGCAGGCGGCAGCCCCGGCGTCGGCAGCGCCGGACTCAGTCGCGCCAGACCAGGGCGGCGAAGCGCCCGCTGACGCGGCCGTCGCGCCGGTACGAAAAGAAGACTGAGGGGTTGCCGACCGTGCACCAGGCGGCGCCGCCATCGTTGCCGTGCACGTCGCGCACGCCCAAAGCGGCCAGCCGCCGGCGCGCCAGGGCCGGCAGGTCGGCCAGCCATTTGCCCGCGGCGGCACCGGGGACGAAGCAGGCGGCGGCGCCCTCGTCCGCGGCGATGAAGGCGGCCCGCACCTCCGGCCCCACCTCGAAGGCCGTCGGGCCGATGCAGGGGCCCAGCCAGGCCAGCAGCGTCCTGGCCGGCCCGAAGGCGGCGACGGTGCGTTCCAGCACGCCGCCGGCCAGGCCGCGCCAGCCGCAGTGCGCGGCCGCCACCTGACGGCCCTCGGCGTCGCACAGCAGCACCGGCAGGCAGTCGGCCACCATGATGGTGCAGGCCAGACCGGGGTCGGCGGTGATGCAGGCATCCGCCTCCAGGCCGTCGGCGCTGGCGGCGTCCAGGCGCGCGCAGGTGCTGCCGTGCACCTGTTGCAGGTAGACGGGCCGCGCGCCGGCGGCGCGGGCCAGCCGGGCGCGGTTCTCGGCCACGGCCGCGGGGTCGTCGCCGACGTGGGTGCCCAGGTTCAGCCCGGCCCAACCGCCGCCCTGCGCCTCGCCCGACACGCCACCATCGCGCGTGGTGCACAGGGCGTGCACGCCGGGCGGTGCCGGCCAGTCGGGGCGGATCAGGTCCATGCGCGGCCTTGCGCGGCCGGGCCGCTGCGCGCGCCAGAGATCGCGAGCGGAGGGCCGCTCATTCCGCGTCGGGGCACTGCGAGGGCTGCGCCGCCTGGAAGGCCGGCAGCGCCATGCAGGCCTCGTAGGCGGCCATGGTGCGCGGCAGGCCCGACAGGTCGCTGTCGAAGCGGCGGGCATTGAAGATCTGCGGCACCAGGCAGCAGTCGGCCAGCGTCGGCGTGTCGCCCCAGCAGAAACGGCCCGCGGGCGAGGCGGCCAGCTGGCGCTCGAAGGCGACCAGGCCCTCGCGCACCCAGTGGCGGTACCAGTCGTTCTTGGCCTCTTCGCTCAGCTTCAGTTCGCGCACCAGGTACTTGAGCACGCGCAGGTTGTTCAGCGGATGGATCTCGCAGGCGATGGACTGGGCCAGCGCACGCACGTGGGCACGGGCGGCCGCGTCGCGCGGCAGCAGCGCGGGCTCGGGATGGGTCTCGTCGAGGTATTCGATGATGGCCATGGACTGCGAGAAATGCTGGCCGTCGTCGGTCTCCAGCAACGGCACCAGCTGGTCGGCGGACAGCTGGGCGAAGGGCCCGGTCTTGTGGTCGCCGCGGGCGATGTGCACCGGCACGTAGTCGTAGGCCAGGCCCTTGAGCTGCAGGGCGATGCGCACGCGGAAGGAGGCCGAGGAGCGGAAGTAGTTGTGCAGCTTGGTCATGGTCGGCGAGCATACGACGGCGCCGCCTCTGGCACACTGCGCCCTTCCCCTCCTCCAACCTCCAAAGAGCAGTCTCCATGGCTTCCCAGGATTTCGTCTTCGCGCCGGCACCGGTGGTGTCGGTTCCCGTGGCGGGCAGCGCCGCGCGCTTTCCGATCCACCGCATCTACTGCGTCGGCCGCAACTACGAAGAGCACGCCAAGGAGATGGGCTTCACCGGCCGCGAGCCGCCCTTCTTCTTCATGAAGCCGGCCGATGCGGCCGTGGTCGTGGACGCCGATACGACCGGCAGCATGGCCTATCCCACGCTGACCAAGAATCTGCACCACGAGATCGAGCTGGTGGTGGCGATCGGCACCGGCGGCAGGAACATCGCCGCGGCCGACGCGCACAAGCACATCTTCGGCTACGCCGTGGGCCTGGACATGACCCGCCGCGACCTGCAGAACGACATGAAGAAGCAGGGCCGTCCCTGGGACATCGGCAAGGGCTTCGAGCAGAGCGCGCCCATCGGTCCTATCGTGCCCAAGGCCGAGGCCGGCGACGTCGAGCACGCCGCCATCTCGCTGCAGGTCAACGGCACCGACCGCCAGCGCAGCAACGTGAGCCAGCTGATCTGGAACATCGCCGAGACCATCGAGCACCTGTCGGCCGCCTGGGAGCTGCAGCCCGGCGACCTGATCTACACCGGCACGCCCGAGGGCGTGGCCGCCGTCGTGCTGGGCGACCTGCTCGAGGGCGAGGTGGCCGGCCTGCCGCGCCTGTCGGTGCGCGTCGCCTGAGCGCGCACGAAAGACCCGCCAACCCATGTTCGAACGTCCCCGCATCCGGCACTGCAAGGCCTGCGGCACCGCGGTGGTCTACCGCGTGCCCGACGACGGCGACACGCGCGAGCGCGCCGTCTGCCCGGCCTGCGGCACCATCCACTACGAGAACCCGCTGAACGTGGTGGGCACGGTGCCGGTGCTGGGCACGCGCGTGCTGCTGTGCAAGCGCAACATCGAGCCGCGCTGGGGCAAGTGGACGCTGCCGGCCGGTTTCATGGAGCTGGGCGAAACCACCGCCGACGGCGCCGCGCGCGAGACGGTCGAGGAGGCCGGGGCGCAGTTCAGGATGGGCGAGCTCTTCGCCCTCATGAACGTGACGCGCGTCGGTCAGGTCCACCTGTTCTACCTGGCCGAGCTGCAGAGCGATCGCTTCGACCCCGGCCACGAGACCATCGAGGCCCGGCTGTTCGAGGAGGACGAGATCCCCTGGGACGAGATCGCCTTCCGCACCGTGCGCGAGGCACTGCGCTGCTTCTTCGAGGACCGGCGCGCCGGCCGCTTCCAGTTCCACACGCTGGACATCCAGTGATGCGCGCCGCCCTCCTCCTGCCCGTGCTGATGGCCGCCGCCGCCGGCCTGGCCCATGCCGAGAACAACAAGGTCGGCGAAGTCAGCACCGCCTTCAAGCTCATCGGCCCCGACCACAAGGTGGTGGTCGACGCCTACGACGACCCCAAGGTCACGGGCGTGACCTGCTACGTCTCGCGCGCGCGCACCGGCGGCCTGTCGGGCGCCGTGGGCCTGGCCGAGGACAAGGCCGAGGCCTCCATCGCCTGCCGCCAGGTGGGCCCCATCGCCATCGCACAGCCGCTGCCGCAGCAGGAAGAGGTCTACAGCGAGCGGCAGTCGATCCTGTTCAAGCGGCTGCGCGTGGTGCGCATGGTCGATGCGAAGCGCAACACCCTGGTCTACCTCAGCTATTCCGACAAGCTGATCGACGGCTCGCCCACCAATGCGGTCACCGCCGTGCCGGTGGACCGCGGCACGCCCATCCCGCTCAGGTAAGGCGGCGCGGCGATGGCGACGTCGTCTCCAGCCCGCGCCGTCCGCGAGCTCTACCGGGCGCTGTGGCGCCATGCCGAGGGCGTGCGCACGCACCTGGTGGGCGCGACCACGCTCATCTCGGCCTCGCAGCTCATCCGCCTGACCCTGCCCTGGCTGGCCGGCCGCGCCATCGACACGCTGCAGCGCGGCGACATCGCGGGCTCGGGCCGCTGGATCCTGCTGCTGCTGGCCATCTACCTGGTCTCCTGGATGCTGCACGGGCCCGGCCGCGTGCTGGAGCGCAACGTGGGCCTGCGCGTGCGCGAGCGGGTGGCCGACCAGCTCTATGCCCGCATCGCCGCCGCGCCGCTGGTCTGGCGGGACGGCCACCATTCGGGCGAACTGCAGCACCGCGTGCACCAGGCCAGCCGGGCGCTGTCGGACTTCACGCAGAACCAGTTCGTCTACGTGCAGAACGCCTTCAGCTTCATCGGGCCGCTGGTGGCACTGGCGCTGCTGGCGCCGGCCAGCGGGCTGATCGCGCTGGTGGGCTTCGTCGCCATCGCGTTCGTCATCATGCGCTTCGACCGCACGCTGATGCAGCTGGCCCGCGCCGAGAACGATGCCGACCGGCGCTACGCCGCTGCCCTGTTCGACTTCATCGGCAATGCCGGCACGGTGATCGGCCTGCGGCTGCAGGCGGCCTCGCGCCGGCTGCTCGGGCGGCGCATGGGCGCGGTGTCGGCGCCGCTCAAGCGGGCCGTGGTGGTCAACGAGGGCAAGTGGTTCGCCGTCGACCTGCTGGGCCTCACCCTGACCTGGGCGCTGGTCATGGAATACGTGTGGCAGAACCGCGTGCCCGGCCAGCCGGTGATGCTGGGCACCGTGTTCATGATCTACCAGTACGCGCAGCAGGCAGCGTCGGTGGTGGGCTCCATGGCCGCCAACTTCCAGAGCTTCGCGCGCATGCACACCGACTGGGGCAGCGCCGAGCCCATCTGGGCCGCCCCTGGCGATCCGGCGCAGCCCGTGCCGGCGGTGGACGCCCAGGCCGCCTGGGCCACGCTCACGCTGCAGGCCATGCACTGGCGCTATGCCGACGGCAGCCGGGGCCACGGCCTGCAGGGCATCGACCTGCAGCTGCGCCGCGGCAGCCGGGTGGCGCTGATCGGGCCCAGCGGCGGCGGCAAGAGCACGCTGCTGCGGGTGCTGGCGGGCCTGTACGCGCCGCAGTCCGGCCAGTTGCAGCTGGACGGTCGTCCCGTGCCGTGGGACGGCTTGCGCCAGATCGCCACACTGATCCCGCAGGAGGCCGAGGTCTTCGAGGCCAGCGTGCGCGAGAACCTGGATTTCGGCGACGGCCGGGCCGACGCCGACCTGCAGGCAGCCACCCGAGCCGGCGCCTTCGACGAGGTGCTGGACCGCCTGCCCCAGGGGCTGGACAGCCCGCTGACCGAGCGCGGCGCCAACCTGTCCGGCGGCCAGCGGCAGCGCCTCGCGCTCGCCCGCGGTGCCCTGGCCGCCGCCGGCAGTTCCCTGCTGCTGCTGGACGAACCCACCAGCGCGCTCGACGCCGCCACCGAGGCGCGCGTGCTCGACCGCCTGGCGGCGGCCTTCTCGGGCGCCTGCATCGTCGCCTCCATCCACCGTCTGGCGCTGCTCGGCCGCTTCGATACCGTGGTGCTGATGGAGGCCGGCCAGGTCGCCGACGCCGGACCGCGCGACGCCGTGCTGGCCCGCCATCCGGCCCTGGCCGCCCAGGTCGCCGGCGCCCATTCCTGAGCGGCCCGACAGACGGATGAAACCCGGCGGCCCGACGCCGCTCCAAGCGCCATGTTCAACCCCATCACCCTGCTGCGTCGGCGCCTGCGTCCGGCGCGGCCGACCGCCCTGCGCTGGCTCGGCGTGTTCGGCACCGGCCTCGCGCTGGCCGCCGGCCTGACGCTCGGCGCCCCCGCCGCCCAGGCCGCCAACAAGACCCATGCACGCCCCGCCGCCCAGAGCAAGGCCAAGCCGGCGGCTCCGGCCCGCGCGGCGCCCCGGAGTACCGCCCCCCGGAACAACGGTGGCCGCACGGCGGCCAGTGGCCGCGCCGCCACCGGCCGCGGCACCGCCAAGGCCCAGCGCGGCCGCCATGCCCTGCGCCGGGCCGCACCGGCCGCTGCCGCGGCGGGCGCAGGCGCCGCCGCGCTGGCCGCTGCGCCCGGCGAGATGCCGCGCTTCGCACGGCCCGTGGGCGGCCAGGTGGTCCAGTCCTTCGACGGCGAGCGCAACAAGGGCGTGGACCTGGCGGCCGCACCGGGCGAGCCGGTGACCGCCGCCGCCGACGGTCGGGTGGCCTTCGTCGGCTCCGAACTCGCGGGCTACGGCCACACGGTCATCATCGAGCACGGCCGCATGCTGATCAGCGCCTATTCGCACGTGCGCAACGTGCGGGTGCGCGAGCAGCAGCGGGTGCGCCAGGGCGAGGTGATCGCCGAGGTGGAGGACGGCAATGCCGGCGGTGCGGACAGCCGCCTGCATTTCGAGATCCGCCGCGAGGGCGTGGCGGTGGACCCACAGCCTTACCTCGCGCCCTGAGACGATGAGCGGCACCGCGCCGCCGACGGGCGCGGACGAACCAAGCCCGGTGCGCCCCCGGCCCGCCAGCGCGCACCGTAACGCAGGCACATAAATTGCAAGCAATTGTGTCCTACGTTATCGACCATGTTGCAATTCATCTCCCGCCGGCTCGGCCGGCTCAGCGTCGGGCGCAAGCTGCTGCTGATCTACCTGCTGGACCTGACCGCGGTCATCTTCATCAGCGGCATCCTGATCAACGAGAAGTTCATCGCCATCGACTTCGGCCGCAAGGAGGCGGCCGGCACGGCGTACATCGATGCGCTGCGGCCCACCGTGCTCGCGCTGGCGGGCTGGCAGGGCGCCAAGGTGGACGACGATGCGGCGCTGGCCAGCGCCG
>NZ_LDSL01000053.1 GCF_001476815.1 Pseudacidovorax intermedius
GTCGAAGCCCGTGGGCGCGCCCTCGCGCGCGCCCACGGGCTTCGACGACATGGACGACGACATCCCGTTCTGAGTCATCCCCCTGCCGGCCCGCCCCCGGCCGGCAGCACACCAAGCCCGCGTATCGCAAGGACGCGGGCTTTTTGTTTTGCCCTGCGCATGGCGCCGCGCGCGCCATGCACCCGGGCGCGATGGCTCAGCGAGCGGCGCGCCCCACGGCCAGGCCGTGCCGGCTCGCGCGGTACAACAGCGTCGCCCGCGTGATGCCCAGCAGCCGCGCCGCGGCCGCCGCGTTGCCCCCGGTGCGGCGCAGCGCGTCGGCCATCAGTGCGGCCTCTGCCTGGGGCAGCGTGCCTCCGGGCTCGGCCGGCGCGGAGGGGGTCGGCCAGCCGCCGGTCAGCCGCGAACCGGACGGCGCGTCGCCCGCGGCCAGCGACAGCACACCGTCCGCCAGCGTCTCGCCCCCACGGAAGAGGTGGTGCACGTCCACCGGCTCGCCGTCGTTGACCATGATGACCGCCCGCTCGATCAGGTTCTGCAGTTCGCGGATGTTGCCGGGCCAGCCGTAGTTGAACAGCGCCTTCACCGCACGCTGGGTGAAGCCAGGCACATCGCGCCGATGGCGCTCGCGGTAGTGCGCCAGGAAGTGCTGCATCAGCAACGGGATGTCGTCGCGCCGCTGGCGCAGGGGTGGCAGGTGGATGGGAAAGACATTGAGGCGGTAGAACAGGTCGGCGCGGAACTGGCCCGCGCGCACGGCCTCGCGCAGGTCCACATTGGTGGCCGCGACCACACGCACATCCAGCGCCAGCGTGCGGGTGCCTCCCACGCGCTCGATCTCACCCTCCTGCAGCGCGCGCAGCAGCTTGCCCTGCGCGGTCGGGCTCAGGGTGCCGATCTCGTCGAGGAAAAGCGTGCCCCTGTCGGCCCGCTCGAAGCGGCCCGGGCGCGAGGCGCCAGCGCCGGTGTAGGCGCCGCGCTCGACGCCGAAGAGTTCGGCCTCGATCAGCGTCTCGGGCAGCGCCGCGCAGTTGACGGCCACGTAGGACCGCCCGGCACGCGGGCTGGCCCGATGCAGGGCGCGGGCGAACATCTCCTTGCCTACGCCCGACTCACCGGTGAAGAGCACGGTGGCCTGCGTCGGCGCCACGCGCCGCACCATGTGGATGGCCGCGTTGAAGGCGGATGAGGCGCCCACGAGGGCGGACTCGGCCCCCGCAGCCCCCACGGGGGCTTCGGCCGCGGTGGAGGACGGCTGCGCGCCCTGCGCCGGGCCAGCCGGCTGGCTCCCCGTGGCGCTGGCGCCCTCCTCCAGCGCAGCAGCGCGCGGGGCAGCCGCCTCGGGCACGAAGGGATCCGCCACAGGGCCCGCCGCGCCGGCCCCCGCCTGTGTGCCACCCAGTTGCAGGTAGCGCAGATCGTCCTGCACGTCCTCGGCCCAGTGCTCGACCGAGCGACCGACGACGCGGCATTGCGCATCGCCCGCCGAGCGGCAGCCCACCTCGCGGAAGAGGACCAGGCGTCCGAACAGCGTGCTGACATAGCCGGTCGCATAGCCGGTCTGCATCCAGCACGCCGGTGCGCCGGTGATGCCGTAGGCGGCGATGTGTTCGTCGTCCTCGCTGGCGTTGTGCCACAGGAATTCGCCGTCGTAGCGGCCGGTGTCGGCGTCGTAGCGCACATGCACCACTTCGACCTTGACCATGCCCTCCAGCGCATGCAGCCGGGTGCCGGCGACCGCAGCGACGCCCGGATCGGCGTCGGGCCATTGGCGGCGCACGAGCTCCGCGTCGCGCACGCCGGAGAGGTAGCCGGTGCGGGTGAGCACGCCGCGTGCGGCATCCAGGCCGATGGTCTCGATCAACTCGCGCCGCAGCGAGCCCAGCGCCTGCGCGTGCATCAGCACCATGCGCTGGTCCTGCAGCCAGATGCGGCCGTCGCCGGGAGAGAAGAAGAGGCACTCGCTCAGGTCGGCCACGGTGGGATGGCTGGCCGCGTCCACCTCGCGCAGATCGATGCGCCAGCCAGGACCGCCGGCCGTGCCCGAACCGGCCTGGTTCAGCGCCGCCAGGGAAATGCGGGCTGGCGCCGGCGTGCGTTTTTGTTTGCCCTCATTCATCGGGAACATTCAGGAATGAATGCCAGCATAGCTTCGTGCCGCGTCCGCAAGGCTGCACGAGCCCGCAACGGGAGCTCAGGGAAAGTCCTGATTCTTCCCTCGATGGCGGGAGGACGCCAGCGGGGAATGCGAGGGTGTCTTTCGCCGCGCTGGTACGCGCGTTGCGCCATGGCCGGTGCCGCGGGGCCGTTCGTCCCGCTTCTTCCTGTCCTTCAAGGAGACACATCCATGGGTTCTTCCGAACATGCCCACCTCGCCTGGGCCCGCCCGAGCTGCTGGGACGGCCAGGCCTTCGACGGCGGCTGGTCCACGCCGCTGGCGTCGAGCCAGGACGTCATCGAACCCGCCACCGGCCGCCCCCTGTGGCGGACCGGCCTGGCCAGCGTCGCCGACATGCAGGCCGCCATCGGCCGCGCCCAGGCCGCGCAGCCCGCCTGGGCCGCCACCGGCGCCCGCGAGCGCGCCGCCATCCTCCTGGCGGCGGCGCAGGCCTTCGAGCAGCACTTCGACGAACTGGCGCTGGCCGTGGCGCGCGAGACGGGCGCCATCCTGCCCAAGGGCCAGCACGAGGTGCGCGAGGCCATCGTGCTGTGCCGCATCGCCGCCGGCCTGCCGATGCAGGCCCAGGGGCAGGTGCTGCCCAGCACGCCCGGCCGCCTGTCGCTGGCACGGCGGGTGCCGCATGGCGTGGTGGGCGTGATCTCGCCCTTCAACTTCCCGCTGATCCTGGGCCTGCGCTCGGTGGCCGCCGCGCTGGCGCTTGGCAATGCCGTGGTGCTCAAGCCCGATCCGCGCACGCCCGCGGCGGGCGGCTACCTGATGGCCCGCGTGTTCGAGGAGGCCGGTCTGCCCCCCGGCCTGCTGCAGGTGCTGCCCGGCGACGGCGTGGCCGGCGAGGCACTGGTGACCGACGCCCGGGTGCCGATGATCGCCTTCACCGGCTCGCCCGCCGTGGGCCGGCGTATCGGCGAGTTGGCCGGTCGCCACCTGAAGAAGGTGTCGCTGGAGCTCGGCGGCGCCAACAACCTGGTGGTGCTGGACGATGCCGACCTGGATGCGGCGGCAAGCGCCGTGGCCTTCGGCGCCTGGTTCCACCAGGGGCAGATCTGCATGGCCAGCAACCGGGTGCTGGTGCACGAATCCATCGCCGCGGCCCTGCAGGCGCGCCTGGTGGCCAAGGCGCAGCATCTGCCCGTGGGCGATGGCGCCAGCGGCCAGGTGGCGCTGGGCCCGATGATCGACGCCAAGCAGCTGGCCCGCTTCGACGCCATCGTGCAGGACACGGTGCGCCAGGGCGCCACGCTGGAAGCCGGCGGCACGCACGAGGGCCTGTGCTACCGGCCCACGGTGCTGTCGGGCGTGCGGCCGGGCATGCGCAGCTTCGACGAGGAGCCCTTCGGGCCGCTGGTGAACCTGGTGACCTTCGGCAGCGACGACGAGGCGGTGGCGCTGGCCAACCGCAGCGAAGGCGGCCTGGCTGCGGCGGTGATCGGCCGCGACGTGGCGCGCGCCCTGGCCCTGGGCGAGCGACTCAACGCCGGCATGCTGCACATCAACGACCAGACGGTGAACGACGAGTGCACCAACCCCTTCGGCGGGCCGGGCCTGGGCGGCAACGGCAGCGCCGTGGGCGGTCCGGCGGACATCGACGAATACACGCGCTGGCAGTGGGTGACGGTCAAGGCCGCGCCCCCAGCCTTTCCCTTCTGAGCGCCACGGCACTTCGAGAACCCTGGAGACCCGAACCATGAACTTCCACGGCAAGACCTTCGTCGTCACCGGCGTCAGCTCCGGCATCGGCAGCGACACCGCCAAGCTGGTGCGCCTGCAGGGCGGCCGCGTGATCGGCATCGACCGGCATGTGCCAGCCCTTACGCTGGACGGCTTCGTGCAGGCCGACCTCTCCACGCCCGAGGCCATCGACGCCGCCGTGGCACAGCTGCCGGCGCAGGTGGACGCGCTGTGCAACATCGCCGGTGTGCCGGGCACGGCGCCGGTCGACCTGGTGGCCCGGGTCAACTACCTGGGCCTGCGCCACCTGACCGAGGCCCTGCTGCCGCGCATGCCCGAGGGCGGCAGCGTGGTGAACATCGCCTCCATCCTGGGCGCCGAATGGCCGCAGCGGCTCGAGGCCCACCGTGCCCTGGCCGAGACCGCCGGCTTCGCGGCCGGCCAGGCCTGGCTGGCCGCACACGCGGTGTCGCAGGAGCGCTGCTACCAGTACTTCAAGGAAGCGCTGATCGTGTGGACCTACACCCAGTCGCAGAAGACCTTTCTGGCGCGCGGCATCCGCATGAATTGCGTCGCCCCCGGCCCGGTGATGACGCCGATCCTGGGCGACTTCGTGCAGATGCTGGGCGAGGAACGGGTGCAGAAGGACGCCCACCGCATGAAGCGACCCGCCTTCAGCGACGAGGTGGCGCCGGTGGTGGCCTTCCTGTGCAGCGATGCGGCACGCTGGGTGAGCGGCATCAACCTGCCGGTGGACGGGGGCCTGGCCTCGACGTACATCTGAGGACGCGCGCCGGCCGGCGTGCTGGGCGATGCGGCACCGCTCGCGCCGCTCAGTGGCCCCAAACGCGCCTTCTCAGGCCCAGAAGCCGTCGAACCCACCCTCGGGCTCGAAGCGCCCCGGCCCCCTGACGAACAGCCGAAGCGGCCCGGGCATGGCGCGCTCGGGCACCTCATGCGCCGGGTCCCCCGGATAGGCCATGGCCTTGCCGCCGTCGGGCATGTCCATCACATGCGGCCGCACGCAGTAGGGGCCGCGCTCGCGGGTGGCTTCCATGAGGCCCGCCAGGTCGCCCTGAGCACTCGCATGCGCCAGATGCACCAGGCTCATGATCTGCGGCGGCGCCAGGGCGATGCGGCCGTCCCAGTACTGCTGCAGCGCCTCGCGCGGCGCCAGCCAGGCGCTGGCCACGGCCTCGTGGTCGTCGTGCGCGGCGGTCTGGCCCTGGGGCAGGGCGGCGATGAAGAAGCGGGTGTCGAAGCGCCGGCCCTGGAAGGACACCGAGCGCTCCGGCGTGATCCAGCGCGAGAACGGATGCAGCGCCAGCAACTGCGGCTCCAGCCCCGCCTCGACCATGGCCGCGTCCAGCCGCCGGCCTTCGTCGCACAGCGCATGCACCCGCGCCACCCAGGCCCCGGGCGTGGCGCCGCTGGCGCCGTGCGCGAACAGCACGCCGCATTCTTCGAACACCTCGCGCAGGGCCGCCACGTGCAGCGCCAGGGCCACCGACTGCGGCAGGTCGGGCTCGGCCAGGCGCAGCGCCAGGGCGGCCGGGTCGGCATCGGGGGCCACTTCGGGATGCGCATCGGCCAGGTCCACCTTGCCGCCTGGAAACACCCAGGCCCCGCCGAGCACGGAGGAGCGGTCGTGCCGCTGCACCATGAAGACCTCCAGCCCCCCGGGCCCGTCGCGCAGCAGCAGCACGCTGGCGGCGGCTTCGATGGGCACGGCGGCGGGATGGGGGGTCTGGGGCATCGGGTGTCTCCTGCGCACGCTCCGTCGGCCGGGCGGCAGCAGCCATTGTGCCGGCCGTGCCTGCTTGTGGCGTCCTACAGGCGACATGCTGCACCGCAGCTAACTTGCTGGCCTTGCCCAGGAGCGCACCAGGCCGGCGGTCGCCGGCCCTTCCCCTGTGGGGGCAAACCGCCCGGGCTCAGCCGCAATTCTTGAAGGAGCCCCCACCATGTCCCTCGAAGTCCGGGAAGGCCTGCCCCATCCCCTGGGCGCCACGTTCACCGGCGACGGCGTCAATTTCGCCGTCTTCTCCGCCCACGCCACCCGCGTGGAGGTCTGCATCTACGACGAGGCCGGGCAGAACGAAACCGGCCGCGTCACCCTGCCCGAGTACACCGACGAGGTCTGGCACGGCTTCGTGCCCGGCCTGGCCCCCGGCGCCCGCTACGGCCTGCGCGTGCACGGCCCTTACGAGCCCGAGAACGGCCATCGCTTCAACCCCAACAAGCTGCTGCTCGACCCTTACGCCAAGGCGCACATGGGCGAGCTCAAGTGGGCGCCCGAGATCTTCGGCTACACCGTCGGCCACGAGGACGGCGACCTGAGCTTCGACGAGCGCGACAGCGCGCCCTTCGTGCCCAAGTGCGTGGTGGTCGACTCGCGCTTCGAATGGAAGCAGCCGCGCGCGCCGCGCGTGCCGTGGGAACGCACCATCGTCTACGAGACCCACGTGCGCGGCCACACCATGCGCCACCCGGCCGTGCCCGAGCACCTGCGCGGCACCTTCGCCGGCTTGGCCAACGACGAGGTGATGCGCCACATGCGCGAGCTGGGCGTGACCAGCGTGGAACTGCTGCCGGTGCAGCGCTTCCTCACCCAGTCCTTCCTCGAGGAGAAGGACCTGCGCAACTACTGGGGCTACGACACCATCGGCTTCTTCGCGCTGGAGCCGCGCTACCTGAGCGAGCCGTCCATCGACGAATTCAAGGGCATGGTCGACCTGCTGCACGGCCAGGGCCTGGAAGTGATCATGGACGTGGTCTACAACCACACGCCCGAAGGCAACGAACTGGGCCCGACGCTGAGCTTCAAGGGCATCGACAACGCCAGCTACTACCGGCTGATGCCCGGCGGCGACGGCGGCCCCGGCCCGCGCTACTACATCAACGACACCGGCACCGGCAACACGCTCAACCTGAGCCATCCGCGCGTGCTGCAGATGGTGACGGACAGCCTGCGCTACTGGGTCACCGAGATGCACGTCGACGGCTTCCGCTTCGACCTGGCGACCATCCTGGCGCGCGAGCCCTACGGCTTCGACGAGGGCCACGGCTTCCTCGACAGCTGCCGTCAGGACCCGGTGCTCAGCAGCGTCAAGCTGATCGCCGAGCCCTGGGACTGCGGCCCAGGCGGCTACCAGGTGGGCGGCTTCCCGCCCGGCTGGGCCGAGTGGAACGACCGCTTCCGCGACACGGTGCGCGCCTTCTGGAAGGGCGACGAGGCCATGGTGCCCGCGCTGGCCGGCTGCATCACCGCGAGCGCCGACCGCTTCAACAAGCGTGGCCGCCGGCCTTGGGCGAGCGTCAACTTCCTGACGGCGCACGACGGCTTCACACTGGCCGACTGGGCCAGCTACAACGACAAGCACAACGACGCCAACGGCGAAGGCAACCGCGACGGCCACTCCGACAACCGCAGCTGGAACTGCGGCGCCGAGGGGCCGACCGACGACGAGGCCGTGCTCACGCTGCGTGCCCGCCAGCAGCGCAACATGCTGGCCACGCTGCTGCTGTCGCAGGGCACGCCCATGGTGCTGGCCGGCGACGAGTTCGGCCGCACGCAGCAGGGCAACAACAACGCCTACTGCCAGGACAACGAGATCTCCTGGTTTGACTGGGAGGGCATCGACGACCGGGGCCGTTCGCTCATCGCCTTCTTCAAGCGGCTGACGCACCTGCGCCAGACGCTGCCGGTGCTGCGGCGCAACCGCTTCCTGACGGGCGCCTTCGACGAGGAGCTGCAGGTCAAGGACGTGACCTGGCTGTCCTGCGACGGCACCGAAATGGAGTCCGCCCACTGGGAAGATTCCCGCACACGCTGCTTCGGCATGCTGCTCGAAGGCCACGCCCGCGCCACCGCCATCGCCCGCCGCAGCCTGGACCGCAGCGTGTTGCTGGTCTTCAACGCCTGGGAGGACGCGCTGGACTTCAAGCTGCCGCAGCATGGTGAAGGCACGCAATGGACGCTGGCGGTGGACACGGCGCATGACGTGGACCCGCACGCGGCCGTGGACCAGGTCGGTCCTTCGTTCGAGGCGGGACAGACCTATACCGTGACGGCGCGGTCGATGATCGTGCTGGTGGCGGCTTGAACGGCTGACCTTTGTCTGCACGCTGGTGCCTAGCTGGGCCTTGCGTGCGGGCCTTCGCGTGGATGGGGGCTGCTGGCGCGTTTTTGGCGCTGTGCATGCCCGGCGGTTGGCGGCATGGGCGCAGGGGGCGCGCGCCGGCACCGGGCCCAGGGCACGCGGGCTCATACGGGGTCGGTCGGCCCTGCGGGCCGACTGCGCTGCGGTGCTCGGATGGACGGGCTGCGCGGCAGAACTCGCTACGCGCTGACGCGCTGCGCTCAGACAACTGCCGCGAGTCAGTTCACGAAGCAGGCCTGTCCTTCGGCAGGCCTGCAGCCCGTCCATCCTGCGCGCCTCGCCGACCCCGAAATCGCCCGCGCGCCCTGGGCCCGGTGCCGACGCGGGGGCACTGGCGTTGTGCATCCGGGCTCGTGCCTGCGCGGTATTGCTCCCTCTCCCCTCGCGGGAGAGGGCTGGGGAGAGGGGGCGCGGTGTCACCCAAGAAGCGCAGTGGTGGTTTGACCACCCCCTCTCCCCAACCCCTCTCCCGCGAGGGGAGAGGGGCTCAGGTGCACGACGCACATGCGCGCCGATCACCCCCACCGCAGGCCCTGGTGCCGGTGAGGGCACGGCGGTGCGCCTCTGGGGCGCCGAGGCGCGCAGGGCGGACGGGCTGCGGGCCTGCCGAAGGACAGGCCCGCTTCGTGAACTGACTCGCGGCAGTTGTCTGAGCGCAGCGCGTCAGCGCGTAGCGAGTTCTGCCGCGGCCCGTCCGTCCGAGCACCGCAGGGAAGTCGGCGCGCAGCGCCGACCGCCCCTGTGGCGCACCGACGCGACCTCACCGGCGCCAGGGCCGGACCACCGCGCAAAAGTCACGCAACCGCAGGAAGTCCCAGGGCACCCAAAGCTCAGCCAGTGCACTGCCCCGCTCGGTGGGCGTTGAGCGCAAGACACGGGCCTACGACCTCAACGCCCACCAAACACCGAAGCCTCAGAACTTCGCCCGCAACGTCAGCATCACGTTGCGCGGATCCGCATAGTTGGCGTAATCCAGGTTGGCCCAGTACTTCTTGTTCGTCGCGTTGTTGATGTTCAGGGTCGCGCTCAGGCGCTCGTTGAACTTCCACGTCGCCCGCAGGTTCAGCACGGCCACCGGCGGATCGGTCACCGTCACCGTGCCCAGGATCGGGTGCGGAATGTTGAAGCCCTCGATCTTGGTCTGCCACTGCAGGCCGCCGCCCACCGACAGCGGCGCGAGCGCACCGCTCAGCTGGTAGTCGGTGGACAGCTGCAGCAGGTATTCCGGGAAATTCGCATAGATCAGGTCGCTCGCGTTGCGCTCCACCTTCGTGCGCGTCAGGCCCGCGCTGACGCGCCAGCGCGGCGTGACGAAACCGGCCAGCTCGGCCTCGAAGCCATACGAGCGCGTGCCGTCCACCGCGCGGTAGGCCGAACTGCCATCGGGCAGCGTGCCCGCCGGCACGCTGGTGTCGCGCACGCCGAAGTTGTCCTGCTTCGTCTCGTAGATCGCGAAGTTCCCCGTCAGGCGCCCATCCAGCAGGTTGCCTTTAATGCCGATCTCGGCATTGCTGCCCGTCACCGGCGGCAGCGGGTTGTTGCTGGCATCGCGGTAGTTCTGCGGGTTGAAGATGCGGCCGTAGCTGGCGTAGAGCGAGGCATCGGGCGTCACGTCGTACATCAGGCCGACGAAGGGCGTGCTCTTGCGGTCCACCTTCTGCACGCCGGTGGTGCTGACGTACCGGCCGGCCGTGTTGAAGTTGCTGGTCGAGCGCTCCCAGTTCGTCAGGCGCACGCCGGTCATCAGCGACAGCGCATCCGTCAGACGCCAGCGGCCGGAGGCATACAGGCCGGTCTGGTCGGTGGTCTGCTCGCTCCAGGCGCCGGTCTTGTTGTAGTAGGGCTGGGGCGCGTAGCCGTTCCAGGTGTAGATGTTCGGGATGTCGTAGCGCCAGCCGGAGAGCGAGGTGTAGCCGTCGGTGCGGCCCACCGTGTGGTAGTCCGAGATGCCCAGCACCACGTCGTGCGCGCGGCCGCCGATGTGCAGCTTGCCCGACAGGTAGGTGTCGATGGCGTTCTGCGTCTCGCTGCCGCCGCCCACCGCGCCGTACAGCGTCATGCCGGCGCCGGTCAGGCGGTTGATGAAAGGTGGCGAGAGCGTGGTGCGGCCGTAGCCGTAGGTGCGCAGGCTGAAGGTCTCGCCCTCGGTGCGCGCGACGCTCGCGCGCAGGCTCCAGTCGTCGTTGAACTGGTGCTCCAGCGTGGCATAGACCGTCTCGGACTCGCGGCTCCAGCGCGTCCACGACGGCGAGAAGCTGGTGGAGATGGGCAGGTCGATCTTGCCGCCGTCCAGCGCGAAGCGCGGGATGGTGCCCCAGATCGGCGCCTTGGGGTCGTTCTTCTGGCGCTGGTAGCCGAGCGCGACGACGGTGTTGCTGCCGACGTCGGCCTCCACCACGGCCAGCATGGCCGTCTTGTCTTCCGAATAGCGGTCGCGGAAGGACTCCCTCTTCTGCGGCGCGATGACGAAGCGGCTGCGCACGCTGCCGTCGGCATTGAGCGGCACGTTGAGGTCCAGCTCGGCACGGCGGAAGTCCCACGAGCCGGCGGACAGGGACACCGAGCCCGCGAACTGCCGCTGCGGCCGCTTGCGGATCAGGTTGACCGTGGCCGAGGGCGTGCCCACGCCGGTCAGGATGCCGTTGGCGCCGCGCACGACGTCGATGCGCTCGTACAGCGCGGTGTCGAACTCCTGGTTGGTGTTGTTGCTGTACGCCGGCAGGCCGTCGATCTGGAAGTCGGTGATCTGGAAGCCGCGCGCGAAGTACAGCGGCCGCTGCGTGTCGTAGAAGCTCACGGCCACGCCGTTCACGTTGCGCAGCACCGCGTCGATGCTGGTGAGCGACTGGCGCTCGATCTGCTCGCGGTTGACGGTGGTGACGGACTGCGGCGTCTCCCGCGCAGTGAGCGGCAGGCGCGTGGTGGCGCTCTCGCGGGCACCCTCCACGGTGACGGCGTCCAGCGACCGTTGGGCGGGGCGCGGCGCCGCGGCCCCGTCGGCGGCGTCGGCCCGGACGGCCGGGGCCGGCTCGCTGGCCGCGCCGGTCTGCGCCCACACGGGCAGCGCGCCCAGCGCGAACACGGCCAGGGCCAGCGGACGAAGGGCGGGAAGGGAGGAAGGGACGGCCGAGCGCGACCGGCGGGAGGCAGGCATGCTGATGCTCCTGGAGCAGGGATGAAAGGGCTGGCTGGCAGCGCTTTCCCCCAGCGGGGCGCACAGCTTGCTATGTCGACAAAGTCAGGCGATTGTAAGCAGCTGTCGCAGCGCGCCCGGGCCGCGGGCGTGGCGAAAAGCCCACGCCGGCAGGACCAATGCGATCGGTTCATCATGGCCGCATGTCCGATCCGCAGCCGCTGCCCCTGTCCATCCTCGACCTGTCCCCGATCCGCGACGACGGCGATGCGGGACAGTCCTTCCGCCACTCCCTCTCGCTCGCCCAGCATGGCGAGGCGCTGGGCTTTCGCCGCTACTGGCTGGCCGAGCACCACGGCATGCCCGGCATCGCCAGCGCGGCCACGTCCACGCTGCTGGCCTACATCGGCGCCGGCACACGGTCGATCCGCATCGGCGCCGGCGGCGTGATGCTGCCCAACCATTCGCCGCTGGTCATCGCCGAGCAGTTCGGCACGCTGGCGTCGCTCTACCCCGGCCGCATCGACCTGGGCCTGGGCCGCGCGCCGGGCTCGGACCAGCGCACCGCGCGCGCCCTGCGCCGCGACCTGGCGAGCGATGCGGACCAGTTCCCGCAGGACGTGGTGGAGTTGATGGATTTCATGAGCCCCGAGCCGCGCCAGCCCGTGCTGGCGGTGCCGGGCCGCGGGCTGCAGGTGCCGGTATGGATCCTGGGCAGCAGCACCTTCGGCGCGCAGCTGGCGGCGCACCTGGGCCTGCCCTATGCCTTCGCCTCGCACTTCGCGCCGCAGCAGTTGCTGCCGGCGCTGCGCATCTACCGCGAGACCTTCAAGCCCTCGGCCCAGTTGGCCAAGCCCTACGCGATGGCCGGCTTCAACATCTTCGCCGCCGACGACGAGGCCCAGGCCCACCTGCTGGCCAGCTCCTGGCAGCAGTCCTTCGTCAACCTGCGCAGCGGCCGGCCGGGCCGCCTGCCGCCGCCGGTCGCCGGCTACCGCGAGCGCATCGGCCCGGCAGAGAACATGCTGCTGGACAGCGTGCTCTCCTGCGCCGCCATCGGCACCAAGGAAACGGTGCGTGCCGGGCTGCAGGACTTCATCGACCGCACCGGGGTGCAGGAAGTGATCGTCGCGAGCGGCATCTACGACCACGCCGCGCGGCTGCGTTCGTACGAGATCGCCGCCGAGGCGGCGCGCGAGCTGAAGGTCGCGGCGACCGCCTGAGCGCGCGGCCGAGCTGTCGAATGGCCGAAGCGGCCAAATGGCCGAGCGGCCCGCGGGCCGCTCGTGACGCTTGTGTTTAGAAGCGCGCCTTGACCGCCGCCACCGGGCCCTGGAACTTCACGCGCAGACCCTGCAGGCCGGGCTCGTCGCGCTTCAGGTCCACGTCGGTGACCGCATAGGCCAGCGACACGCCGACGTTGCGCCACGGGAACCATTCGGCGCCCAGCTGCGCGTTGTAGATGCTGCCGTGCACCCCGCTGCTGCCGCCCTTGCGGATGCCGGAGGCGTCGAAGAACAGGCGCAGGTCGGGCGAAATGGCATGGCGCACGCCGATCTCCAGCATGGGCGCCACGGCGTCATCGCTGTCCTGGCGGCTGAAGCGGCCGTTGTTGCTGTAGAAGCCCAGGCTGGGCAGGTTGGCGCTGGCCGCCGCGAAGGCGTTGGTCTCGAGCTTGACCTTGTAATAGCCGATGCCGGCGCCGACGCCGAACACGGTGTTGCCCGAGCCGAACCAGTAGCGATAGCCCAGGCGAGCCACGTCCAGATCGAAATTCAGGTTCAGGCCTGCCGTGCCCGTGACGCCGAAGGGGCCGGCGGTGTAGGCGGTGCTGCCGTAGTCCGAATAGTTCTGGCTGTAGCGGAAGGCTTCGAAGGAGATGCCGTGGTTGTCGCCGATCAGGAACTCGCCGGCGATGCGCGGCAGCGCCTTGCGGTCGGCCCGGACATCGCCGGTGTTGAAGGAGGCGAAGTTGTTGCCCACCGTGGCGCTGACCTTGGGCTCGGCATAGTAGGCGCCGACGGACAGGCTCACGCGGTCGAGCGCGGGCGAGACGGTGGTGCCGAGGGCCGGGTCGGTGGCCATGGGGCTGGCGCTCTGGGCCAGGGCCGACAGCGGCAGCAGGGCCGAACCGGCGGCCAGGGCCAGCGGCATGCGCGCGGCGCGCAGCCAGGAACGGTACAGGGAGGAGGACGAAAGGCTGGACATGGTGCCTGTTCCTTGAAGGGAAGACGACGACGAAAAAGAGAAAGGTGAAGGACCGACGGTTGCAGGAGGCGCGGGGTGACGCACCGGCAGTGCGCCATTTGCGCCCCACGCGGGACGGCCGTGCCGGTCGGGATGGACGACCGATGAAATGGCCACGCCCTGCACGGGCAGCCTATCGTCCTGGACCGCACGGCCAAGTGGCGCCGGTCCTTCGTGGCTGTAGGACAAGTGACGTTCTGGCGCAAACGCGGAAGACCCGCTCCAGAGTGGCCTTTCGGCCCGGCAGGCCGCAGTGCAGGCCGAGGTCAGAGTCGCGTCAGGCAGCGCCGCACGATGGCCGCGCTGAAGGGGCTCGCCACCCGCGCCACGAAGCGGCCGAAGTCGGTGTGGGCGGCATCGTCGGCCCGGTCGGAGATGGTGCGCACCGCCGCGAAGGGCACGCCCCAGTCGTGGCAGACCTGGGCGACGGCGGCGCCTTCCATCTCCACCGCCAGCGCGTCGGGCAGTTCGGCGCGCAGCGCGGCGCTTTCGGCGGCGGTGGCGACGAAGCGGTCGCCGCTCAGGACCAGGCCGCGGTGCAGGCGCGCGCCGGCCAGCGCGAATTCGGCCCGCGCCTCGGGCGGCAGATGGGCCGGCAGGTCGGCCAGCACCTCGGCGGCGGCGCCGGCCAGCGCCTCGGACAGCGGGGCATCGGCGGCGAAGCGCGTCAGGCCGGTGAGCGGCACCTGGTGCCGCGGGAAGAGCGGCGAGGCGTCCATGTCGTGCTGCAGCAGCTCGCGCGCCACCACCACGTCGCCCACCGACACGCCCGCGCCCAGGCCGCCCGCCACACCGGTGAAGAGCACGGCAGGGGCGCCGTAGCGGTCCAGCAGCACGGCCGCCGTGGTCGCGGCCGCCACCTTGCCGATGCGCGAGAGCACGGCCACGACGGGGCGGCCTTCCAGGTGCCCGCGCCAGAACGGGCGGCCGGCGACGGTCTCGGGCTGCGCGTCGGGCATGGCGGCCAGCAGCGCCGCCAGTTCCTCGTGCATCGCGCCGACGATGGCGATGGGGGCCGCGCTCAGGCGCACAGCTTCGCGGTCATCAGGCCCAGCCGCTGCAGCGCCTGCCAGGGGTCGGCGGGCCAGTCGGGCTGCTTGAGGCCCTTGACGATGCCGTCGGTGACGTGCGCGGCGCGCAGCAGGCGCGCCAGCGCGCGCGGGGTGAGGCGCGGCAGCACGCGCTCGAAGGCGCGCTCGCGCGGGCCCCAGATGCGGTTCTCGCGCAGGGCCATGGGCAGCGGGCGACCCGCGTCCATGGCGTCGCGCACGCGCTTGAGGGCGCGGATGTCCTCGGCCAGCGTGTAGTGCACCAGCACCGCCGCCTCGCCCTCGGCCTGCAGGCCGCCGAGCATGCGGGCCACGCGCGTCGCGTTGCCCGAGAGCACGGCGTCGGACAGCTTGAACACGTCGTAGCGGGCCACGTTGTTGACGGCGGCCTCGACCTGCTCCCAGCCCAGCTCGCCTGGCGGGTGCAGCAGGGCGAGCTTCTGGATCTCCTGGTGGGCGGCGAGCAGGTTGCCCTCCACCCGGTCGGCGAAGAACTGCAGCGTGCGCTGGCCCTCCTCGCCGGCCTTCACGCGCTGGCCCTGGCGCGCCAGGCGCTGCGCGATCCACTGCGGCAGGGCGCCGCGCTCCACCGGCTCCACCTGCAGGGTCACGCCGTGGGCGTCGAGGGCGCCGAACCAGGCGCCGCTCTTGGTCATCTTGTCCAGCCGCGGCAGGAAGACCAGCGTCAGCGTGCCGTCGCTGGCCGCCGCGTTCTCGGCGATCTGCTGCAGGGCGGTGCTGCCGTCCTTGCCGGGCTTGCCCGAAGGGATGCGGATCTCGATCAGCTGCCGGTCGGCGAAGAGGCTGAGCGAGCCGCCGGCGGCCAGCACGCCGCTCCAGTCGAAATGCGCGCCGGCCACGGTGAAGCTGCTGCGCTCGGTGTAGCCGGCGGCGCGGCCCGCGGCGCGGATGGCATCGGCCGCCTCCTGCACCAGCAGCGGCTCGTCGCCGTGCACGGTGTAGAGGGTGCGCAGGCCCTTGGCCAGGTGCGCGTCGAGCTGGGCGGCGGCCAGTTGCATCGCAGCGGAATCAGGACGCGGCCGGCGGCTTGGCCGCGGCCAGGCGGCGCACCAGCTGCTGGGCCATGTCCTGCATCATGTCGCGGTACAGGAAGTTCTGCTCCGCTTCCTTGGCCAGCACGGTGTTCTCGTTGTAGCTGATGTCGCGCGACAGGCTGAGCGGCGTCTTGGGGATGAGCTCGCGGCCGTCCTTGGTGCGCAGGCGGTAGCTGATCTGCAGCGAGATCGACAGGTCGCGCGCCTGGCCGGTGGAGTTGGTCGACAGGATGGCGCTGGTGCGCGCCTCGTCGCTGAGTTCGCACACGGCCTCGGCCTCGGTCACCGGGTCGGTGTTGGCCAGCACCTTCAGGTCGCCCTGGCCGCGCAGCGCGCGGCGCAGCTCGGCCGCCACGCCGGGCACGCCGGTCACGGCGATGGAGCGGAAAGGGAACTGCGCCGCGCCCCGCAGCCGGAAGCCGCAGCCGGCCAGCAGGGCCGCCATGGGCAGAACGCCAGCGCCCAGCAGCAGGCCGCGGCGCGAGGGCCCCGCCGCCGCGCCCGGGCGCCGACCGGAAAGGCGCGCGCCCGCCCTCATGCCACCACCACGTTGACCAGCCGGCCGGGCACCACGATCACGCGCTTGATGGCCTGGCCGTTCGCATGCTTGGTGAAGGCCTCGCTGGCCACGGCCAGGGCCTCGATCTCGGCCTTGTCGGCACCGGCCGGCACCACCACGGCGCCGCGCAGCTTGCCGTTGATCTGCAGCATGAGTTCGACCTCGTCCTGCGCCAGCGCGCCTTCGTCCACCACGGGCCAGGGCGCGTCGAGCAGCACGCCCTGCATAGCCGCATAGCCCAGCTGCTTCCACAGCTGGTGCGTCAGGTGCGGCGTGACGGGATAGAGCACGCGCAGCAGGATGCCGAAGCCCTCGCGCAGCGCGGCCGCGCCGCCTTCTTCGCCTTCGGCCTTGAAGCCTTCGAGCGCGTTGAGCAGCTTCATCGCGCCGGAGACGACGGTGTTGTACTGCATGCGCTGGTAGTCGTAGTCCACCTGGCGCAGCACGGTGTGCACCTCGCGGCGCAGGGCCTTGGCCGCCTTGCCGAAGGTGGCGCCGTCAGCCGCGGCGGCGGGCATCGCGGCCAGCGCCTGACCGAAGTTCCACACCCGGCGCAGGAAGCGGAAGCTGCCCTCCACCGCCGCGTCGTTCCACTCCAGCGTGGCCTCGGGCGGGGCAGTGAACATGGTGTACAGGCGGGCGGTGTCGGCGCCGTACTTCTCGATCAGCTCCTGCGGATCGACGCCGTTGCGCTCGCTCTTGCCCATCTTGCCGACGCCGCCGTACTCGACCACCGTGCCGTCGGCGGTGGTGCCGCCGGTGATGCGGCCCTGGGCGTCCAGCGTGGGCGTGACCTCGGTGGGCGGGAAGTAGTCCTTGCCGCCCTTGGCGTTGCGCTGGAAGTAGATGTGGTTGAGCACCATGCCCTGCGTGAGCAGGCGGGTGAAAGGCTCGTCGATCGTCACCAGGCCCAGGTCGCGCATCACCTTGGTCCAGAAGCGCGCGTACAGCAGGTGCAGGATGGCATGCTCGATGCCACCGATGTACTGGTCCATCGGCATCCAGTACTGCGCACCGTCCGCCACCATGGCCTGGTCGTTGCGCGGGTCGCAGTAGCGCATGAAGTACCACGAGCTGTCCACGAAGGTGTCCATCGTGTCCGTCTCGCGCCGCGCCGGCTTGCCGCAGGTGGGGCAGCTGCAGGCCAGGAAGTCCTCGCGCTTGTTGAGCGGATTGCCGCTGCCGTCGGGCACGCAGTCGGTGGGCAGCACCACGGGCAGGTCCTGCTCGGGCACCGGCACCGGGCCGCAGTCGGGGCAGTGGATGATGGGGATCGGCGTGCCCCAGTAGCGCTGGCGGCTGATGCCCCAGTCGCGCAGGCGCCAGGTGGTCTTCTTGGCGCCCAGGCCCTTGTCTTCCAGCACGCGGGCCACGGCGTCCACCGCCTCGTGGTGGCGCATGCCGCTGAAGTTGTCGGAATTGATGGTGACGCCGCGTTCCTTGTCGCCGTACCAGTCCTGCCACTTGTGGAAGTCGAAGTGCGGCTCGTCGTCCACCAGCACCACCTGCACGATCGGAATGCCGTACTTGTTGGCGAAGGCGAAATCGCGCTCGTCGTGCGCCGGCACGCCCATGACGGCGCCGTCGCCGTAGCTCATCAGCACGTAGTTGCCGACCCAGACCGGCACCTGCTCGTCGGTGATCGGGTGCGTCACGGTCAGGCCCGTGGGCACGCCCTTCTTCTCCTGCGTGGCGAGCTCGGCCTCGGTCACGCCGCCGGCCTTGCATTCGGCGATGAAGGCAGCGATCTCGGGATTGCTGGCGGCGGCGTGCGCGGCCAGCGGATGCTCCGGCGCCACGGCGCAGAAGGTCACGCCCATGATGGTGTCGGCGCGCGTCGTGAAGACGTACATGCGCCCGTCCTGGATCGGGGCGCCGTCCGCGCCGCGGATGTCGTGCGTGAAGGCGAAGCGCACGCCGCTGCTCTTGCCGATCCAGTTCTCCTGCATCAGCCGCACGCGCTCGGGCCAGCCGGGCAGCTTGTGCTGCACGTGGTCGAGCAGCTCTTCGGCGTAGTCGGTGATCTTGAGGTAGTAGCCGGGGATCTCGCGCTTTTCCACCGGCGCGCCGGTGCGCCAGCCGCGGCCGTCGATCACCTGCTCGTTGGCCAGCACGGTCTGGTCCACCGGGTCCCAGTTGACGACCTGGGTCTTGCGGTAGGCGATGCCCTTCTCGAGCATCTTGAGGAACAGCCACTGGTTCCACCTGTAGTAGCTGGGATCGCAGGTGGCGACCTCGCGGCTCCAGTCGATGGCCAGGCCCATGGCCTGCAGCTGGCCCTTCATGTACGCGATGTTCTCGTACGTCCACTTGGCCGGCGGCACACCGTTCTTGAGCGCCGCGTTCTCGGCCGGCAGGCCGAAGGCGTCCCAGCCCATGGGCATGAGCACGTTGTAGCCCGACATGCGCAGATAGCGCGCCAGCATGTCGTTGATGGTGTAGTTGCGCACGTGGCCCATGTGCAGCTTGCCGCTGGGATACGGCAGCATGGAGCAGGCGTAGTACTTCTTCTTGCCCGCGACTTCGGTCACGCGGTAGACGTCGGCGGCGGTCCAGTCGGCCTGGGCGGCGGACTCGACTTCACTCGGTTGGTAGGTGGTGGGATTCATGGGCTTGGCGCAGGCGCCCGGCGCAGGGCGGGCCGGGGACCGGCGATTATCAGGGCTCGGCGCGCGACGCAGGGCTGCGCCACCACGGCCGTCCGCCACCGCGCCGAAGGCCGCGGCCCGCCAACACGGCCATCCGGATGACACGGCGCGCGCGGGCCATTGGCTACATTTGGGAACCCCGGCCCCTTCCCACGCCACACCCTTTCCCGCATGCTGTCCGACGGCGAGATCCAGGCCCTGATGCGGGCCGAGCATGGCGACGCCTTCGCCGTGCTCGGCCCGCACCGCTTTCCCGAGGGACTGCGGGTGGCGGCGCTGCTGCCCGGCGCGCGGCAGGTGGCGGTTTTGCATGCGGCCTCCGGCGACCCGCTGGCGGTGCTGCAGCGCCAGGGCGGCTCGGACGTCTTCGCGGCCCTGGTGCCGGCGGCGCCCGCGCAGCTGGGCTACGTGCTGCACGTGGTGTGGGACGACGGCCATGCCTCGCGCCTGCACGATCCCTACCGCTTCGAACCCCTGCTGTCCGACCTGGACCTGTGGCTGCTGGCCGAGGGCACGCACTGCCGGCCCTTCGAGGTGCTGGGCGCCCATCCGCGTGTGCTCGACGGCGTCGCCGGCACGGCCTTCGCCGTCTGGGCACCGCACGCGCGGCGGGTGTCGGTGGTGGGCGACTTCAACAACTGGGACGGCCGGCGCCACCTGTTGCGCCGGCGGCCCGAATGCGGCGTGTGGGAGATGTTCGTGCCGCACGTGCAGGCGGGCGATGCCTACCTCTACGAGATGCTCGGTGCCGACGGCCGGGTGCACTGCAAGGCCGACCCGTACGGCTTCGCCACCCGCGCGCGGCCCGGCAAGACGCCCGCCAGCGTGGTGAGCCTGCTGGCCGCGCCGGTGCCGATGGCGCCCGGGCGTGCGGCGGCCAACCGGCCGGACGCGCCGCTCAGCCTGTGCGAGGTGCCGCTGGATGCCGGGTGCCCCCAGGCCGGCGCCGACGGGCCGGGGGCCCGCACGCTGGCCGACACGCTGGTGCCGCACGCCGCCGCGCTCGGTTTCACCCACCTCGTGCTGACGATGGCGCACGACGCGGCCGTGGGCCTGTACGCGCCGCCGGCCTGCCTCGGCACGGCGGAAGACCTGCGCGCCTTCGTGCAGGCCGCCCATGCGGCCGGGCTGGGCGTGGTCCTGGACTGGTGGCCAGGCCGCTTTCCGGCCGACGTGCACGGCCTCGCGCGCTTCGACGGCACGGCCCTGTACGAGCGCACGGATCCGCACCCGGACGTGCACCTCGCCCAGGGCACCCACGCCTTCGACTGGCGCCGGCCCGAGGTGCGCAACCACCTGGCCGGGAATGCGCTGTACTGGCTGGAACGCTTCGGCATCGACGGCCTGCGCGTGCTGGGCGAGGGGGCTGTTCCTCCAACCGAGGACGGCCTGCCGCACGGCGGATCGCAGGGCGACCACGCCGCGCATGGCGAGCCGCACGTCCTCGACTTCCTGCGGCAGCTCGGCGAGCGGGTGGCGGTCGAGCGCCCGGGCGCCGTGCTCTTCGCCGGACCCTCGCTCCCCGCCTCGCCGGCGACCCGACAGGCCGCAGAGGGCGGGCCGGGCCTCTACCACCCATGGAACGCAGCCTGGACGCGCGACACGCTCGCCCTGCTGCAGGCCGAACCGGCGCAACGCGGCGAACTGCACTGGCGGATCGTCGCCGGCCTGTCCGAGGCCCATGCCGGGCGGGCCGTGCTCGCCCTGCCGCACGAGGCGGTGGCGCGGGGCAGGAGCGCGCCCATCGACCGGCTGCCCGGCAGCGAGGCACAACCGCTCGCCGGACTGCGGCTGCTGCTGGGCTGGCAGTGGGCCTGTCCGGGCAAGAAGCTGCTGCCCCTGGGCGAGGAATGGGCACGGCACGACAGCGCGCCCGACCTCGACCGCCCAAACCCCGAACGCCTGTCCGACCCCGCCATCCAGCGCCTGCTGCGCGACCTCAATCGCCTGTACCGCCACTTCCCTGCGCTGTTCGAGCAGGACGGCGCGCCCCACGGCGTCGAATGGCTGGTGGCCGACGACACCGAACAGTCCGTCTTCGCCTTCGCCCGCCGCGCCGCCGACGGCGCCCTGCTGCTGGCGGTGGCCAACTTCCAGCCGGTGGCACGGCCCGACTACCGCCTGGGCGTGCCCCGGCCAGGCGCCTGGCGCGAGGTGCTCAGCACCGACAGCGAGCTGTATGGCGGCAGCGGCCTGGCCAATGCCCTGTCCAACACCGTGCCCGAACCCCTGCACGGCCAGGCGCAGCAGATCGCGATCACCGTGCCGCCGCTGGCGGTGAGCTGGTGGGTGCCGCATGGCTGAACCCAAGATCGTCATCATCGCGGGCCCCAACGGCGCCGGAAAGACGACGTTCGCGCGCGCCTTCCTGCCGCAGGAAGCCCAGGTGCTGCGCTTCATCAACGCCGACCTGATCGCCGCCGGCCTGTCGCCGTTCGCGCCAGAGGCCGCAGCGCTGCGCGCAGGCCGGCTGATGCTGGACGAGCTGGACGCCTGTACCCGGCGGCGCGAAAGCTTTGCATTCGAGACCACCCTGTCCGGCCTGGCCTATCTCCGTCACATCGGGGCGTGGCGGCGCGCCGGCTACCACGTCAGCCTGTTCTTCCTGGCCCTGCCCGATCCCGAACTGGCCGTGGCCCGCGTGGCGGAGCGCGTACGCCAGGGCGGGCACCACATTCCCGACGACGTGGTCCGGCGCCGCTTCCACGCCGGCCGCGACAATTTCGAGCAGCGCTACCGACAGGCGGTCGACGCCTGGGCGCTGTATGACAACTCGGGCGAAGAGCCCATGCTGATCGACTGGGGAGAAGCACCGTGAGCGCCAGACCCATTTCCCAAGCCCGGGACCGCGACCTTCCCGCGTCTCTGGCCGCCTTGCGCCGGGCGGCCGCTGCCGCGCGCGAGACTGCTGCGCGCACCGGCACCGCCATCGTCATCGTGCGCGACCGCAAGATGGTGCGCGTCGCCGGGCCGGCCCTGCAGCCGTCGCGCGAACGTTGAACGGCCGCATGCTGGGCCAAGGCCTCCCCCATCCCCTCGGCGCCACGCTGCTGCCCGGCGGCGGCGTCAACTTCGCCCTGGTCGCGCCGCGGGCCGAGGCGGTCGAGCTGTGCCTCTTCGACGCCGCAGGCCGCCAGGAGCAGCAGCGGCTGCGCCTCGCGCACTGCACCGACGGCGTGTGGCACGGCCTGCTGCCCGGTGCGCGGGCCGGCCTGGTCTACGGCTGGCGGGTGCATGGCCCCTGGTCACCGCACGACGGCCATCGCTTCAACCCTGCCAAGCTGCTGCTGGACCCGTATGCCCGCGAGGTGGTCGGCCGCTACCGGGGGGAGGACGTTTCCCTCGGCCACGTCCCCGGCCAGCCCGACGCGCGCGACCCGCGCGACAACGCCGCGGTCGCGCTCAAGGCCCGGGTGACGGCGCCGATGCCGCCGCTCGCCACGCCACGCCCGCGCATCGCGGCGGCCGACCGGGTGCTCTACGAGCTGCATCCCAAGGGCCACACCATGCGGCACCCCGATGTGCCGCCGGCGCACCGGGGCCGCTATGCCGGCCTGGCCGAGCCGGCCGTCCTCGACCACCTGCAGCGCCTAGGCGTCACCAGCCTGAGCCTCATGCCGGTGCAGCACCGCGCCGACGAGGCGCGGCTGCAGACGCTGGGCCTGGCCAACTACTGGGGCTACAGCCCCATCGGCTGGTTCGCGCCCGAGGCCCGCTACGCCAGCGACGGCGGCAGCCCCATGGCCGAATTCCGGGCGCTGGCCGAGGCGGTGCATGCGCGCGGCATGGAACTGGTGATCGACGTCGTGTTCAACCACAGCGCCGAGACCGACGAGCTGGGCCCCACGCTGTCGCTGCGCGGCATCGACAACGCCCTCTACTACCGCCTGCGCGCCGACGATCCGGCCTTCTACGAGAACTGGACCGGCTGCGGCAACTGCCTGGACTTCTCCGAGCCGCGCGTGGTGCAGCTGGCCATGGACGCCCTGCGCCACTGGGTCACCGAACTCGGCGTCGACGGCTTCCGCTTCGACCTGGGCCCGGTGCTCGGCCGCGGGCCGGGCGGCGGCTTCGATGCCCGCGCGCCCTTCCTGGCCGCCTGCCTGCAGGACCCGGTGCTGTCGCAGGCCCTGCTGATCGCCGAACCCTGGGACATCGGCCCCGGTGGCTACCAGCTGGGCGCCTTCCCACCCGGCTGGCTGGAATGGAACGACCGCTTCCGCGACACGCAGCGCGCCTTCTGGCTGCACCGCGCGGTGGGCCGGGGCGACTTCGCCCACCGGCTCACCGGCTCCAGCGGCGAATTCGCCCACGACGGCCGCGCGCCCACGGCCAGCGTCAACTTCATCACCGCGCACGACGGCTTCAACCTGCGCGACCTGCTCAGCTACGACCAGCGCCACAACGAGGCCAACGGCGAGCACAACCGCGACGGCCATGCCCACAACCTGAGCCACAACCAGGGCGTGGAAGGCGACACGCAGGGCGCGGACGTGCTGGCCCGCCGCCGCCGCTTCGCCCGCGTGCTGCTCGCGGCGCTGATGTGTTCGCAGGGCACGCCCATGCTGCTGGCCGGCGACGAGCTGGGCCACACCCAGCGCGGCAACAACAACGCCTACTGCCAGGACAACGCGACCACCTGGATCGACTGGGCCGGCGCCGACGAGGCGCTGATCGACTTCACCGCCCGCCTGGCTGCCCTGCGCCGCCGCGCCGCGCCGCTGCGCCGCGCCCGCTGGTGGCCGCCCACGCCGGCCGCCGGCGAGCGAGGCATCGACTGGCTGGCGCCCGAGGGCCAGGCCATGACCCCCGCCGACTGGGCCCGCGGCGATGCGCATGCGCTCGCCATCCGCTTCGGCGGCGAGGCCGGCAAAGGCGACTGGCTGCTGCTGGCCAACGCCGGCGAGGCCCCGGCACCGTTCGTGCTACCCCCTGGCGACTGGCATCTGCACCTGGCCAGCGAGGACGAGGGCGCCACGCAGCCCCGCCCGCTGGCCGGCCGCGAGACCCTGCCACCCGGCAGCCTCTGGGTGGCGGGTCCGCGGGACTGACCCCGTTTTCTCTTTTCACACAACACGACACGCGCTCGCGCAGGAGACACCCCAGAGTGGACCATTCCCTCGAAACCCATCAACTGGTGCGCCGCAGCATCGCCCTGGTCCTGGCCGGCGGCCGCGGATCGCGCCTCAAGCAGCTGACCGACCGGCGCGCCAAGCCGGCCGTCTTCTTCGGCGGCAAGTTCCGCATCATCGATTTCGCGCTGTCCAACTGCATCAACTCCGGCATCCGCCGGGTGGCGGTGGTCACGCAGTACAAGTCCCATTCGCTCATGCGCCACCTGCAGAGCGGCTGGAACTTCCTGCGCGCCGAATTCGGCGAAATGGTCGAAGTGCTGCCCGCCCAGCAGCGCGTGAGCGAGGACCACTGGTACCGCGGCACCGCCGACGCCGTCTACCAGAACGCGGACATCATCCGCTCGCGCTCCCACCGCCACGACTACGTGGTCGTGCTGGCCGGCGACCACATCTACAAGATGGACTACTCGCTGATGCTGCGCGACCACGTGGCCAACGGCGGCGGCTGCACCGTCGGCTGCATCGAGGTGCCGCGCGAAGAGGCCACCGCCTTCGGCGTCATGGCCGTGGACGAGGCGCGCCGCGTCACCGCCTTCATCGAAAAGCCGGCCGATCCGCCGCCCATGCCCGGCAAGCCCGAGGTGGCGCTGGCCAGCATGGGCATCTACGTCTTCGACGCCGACTACCTCTACCGCCTGCTCGAGGAAGACGCCGACAACCCCGACTCCGAGCACGACTTCGGCAAGAACATCATCCCGCGCGCCGTGGCCGAGGGCCGGGCGCTGGCGCACCCCTTCGGCATGTCCTGCGTCAGCCGCACGAAGGACGTGGTGCCCTACTGGCGCGACGTAGGCACGATTGATGCGTTCTGGTCGGCCAATCTCGACCTGGCCTCCATCACGCCCGAGCTGGACATCTACGACGACGACTGGCCCATATGGACCTACCAGCGCCAACTGCCGCCTGCCAAGTTCGTGCCCGACCGCGACGGCAATCCCGGGCAGGCGGTGAACATCATCGTCTCGGGCGGCTGCATCGTCTCGGGCTCGGGGGTGCGCGACTCGGTGCTCTTCTCCGGCGTGCGCGTGCATTCCTTCTGCAACATCCAGGAGGCGGTGATCCTGCCCGACGTGACCATCGGCCGCGGCTGCAAGCTGCGCAAGGTGGTGATCGACCGCGCCTGCGTGCTGCCCGAGGGCCTGGTGGTGGGCGAGGACCCGGTGGCCGATGCCGAGCGCTTCGAGCGCACGGCTGGCGGCGTGGTGCTGATCACGCGCGAGATGCTGCGCCGCCTCGGCCTGCAGCAGCCGACGACCAACCTGCCCAGCTACGGAAAGGGTGGCTCGGCCTGATGCGCATCCTGCAAGTGAGCGCGGAACTGTTCCCGCTGCTCAAGACCGGCGGCCTGGCCGACGTGACCGGCGCCCTGCCGCTGGCCCTGGCCGCCGCCGGCGCCGACGCCCGGGTGCTGCTGCCCGCCTTTCCGGCCATCGCCGCCGGCGTCGCCGACGCCCGGCCCGTCGCTCCCTTCCACGCACCCTGGGGCGAGCCCGGGCTGCTGCGCTTCGGCTACATCGACGGCGGCGCCGGCCGGCTGCTGCCCACCTACCTGATCGATTCGCCCGGCCTGTACGACCGGCCCGGCAACCCGTACGAAGGCCCGGGCAAGCTGCCCTACGCCGACAACCACCGGCGTTTCGCCATGCTGGGCTGGGCCGCCGCGCTGCTGGCGCAGGGGCTGGACCCGCACTGGCGCCCCGACGTGCTGCATGCCCACGACTGGCATGCCGGCCTGGCGCCCGCCTACCTGGCCTTCGCGCGCCAGCGCGGCCAGGCCGGGGACGTGCGCAGCGTCTTCACCATCCACAACCTGGCCTACCAGGGCCAGTTCGGCGGCTGGGCCTTCGCCGAACTGGGCCTGCCGCCCGAGGCCTTCCAGGTCGAGGGGCTGGAATACCACGGCGACGTGTCCTTCATGAAGGCCGGCCTGTTCTATGCCGACCGCATCACCACCGTCAGCCCCAGCTACGCGCAGGAAATCCAGACGCCCGAGCAGGGCTTCGGCCTGGACGGCCTGCTGCGCGCGCGCAGCGGTGCGCTGCACGGCATCCTCAACGCGGTGGACGAGACGGTGTGGAGCCCCGCCACCGACACCCATCTGGCCCAGCGCTTTTCCATGCCCGAGGGTCGCCGCATGGCCGGCAAGGCCCGCTGCAAGGCGGCGCTGCAGCACGAGCTGGGCCTGGCGGTGGACGAGCGGGCGCCGCTGTTCATCGTCGTCAGCCGCCTGACCGAGCAGAAGGGCCTGCACCTGGTGCTCGGCGGCATCGACGCGCTGCTCGAACACGGCGGCCAGCTGGCCGTGCTGGGCAGCGGCGACGGCTGGATGGAACAGGCCTTCCGCGAGCGCGCCGCCGCGCAGCCCCGGCGCATCGCCGCGCGCATCGGCTACGACGAGCCGCTGGCCCACCGGCTCTTCGGCGGCGCCGACGTGGTGCTGGTGCCTTCGCGCTTCGAACCCTGCGGCCTGACGCAGATGTACGGCCTGCGCTACGGCGCGCTGCCGCTGGTGCACCGCGTGGGCGGCCTGGCCGACACCGTGGTCGACTGCGCCCTGGAGAACCTGGCCGACGGCAGCGCCACCGGCTTCGTCTTCGAGCGCTTCGACGACGACGCCTATGCCCGCGCCCTGCGCCGCGCCTTCGCCCTGTACGGCCGGCCGGCCGACTGGCGCCGGGTGCGCGCCACCGCCATGCGCCGCCCCGCCGACTGGGACACCGCCGCCGCCGGCTACCTGGCCGTCTACCAGCAGGCGCTGGCCGCCTAGGGAACCTTCGCCCGCCCCCGGCTTCCATTCCACGACAAGCCTCCAAGAACGCCATGACACCCGCCACCTTCGAATACGACCATCCCGATCGCGATGTCGCCGCCTTCAAGCGCTCCGTGGCCACCAAGCTCATGTACGCCGTGGGCAAGGATCCCTTCGCCGCCAGCCAGGACGACTGGCTGCATGCCACCGCCCTGGCGGTGCGCGACCTGCTGGTCGAGCGCTGGATGGCCACCACCCGCGCCAGCTATGCGCAGGACGTCAAGCGCGTGTACTACCTGTCGATGGAATTCCTCATCGGCCGCACCTTCACCAACGCCCTGCTGGCGGTGGACCTGTACGACACCGTCAAGGCGGCCCTGGCCGACTTCGACATCGACGTGGCGGCCCTGGGCGAGCGCGAGCCCGACGCGGCGCTGGGCAACGGCGGCCTGGGCCGGCTCGCGGCCTGCTTCCTGGACTCCATGGCCACGCTGGGCGTGCCGGGCATGGGCTACGGCATCCGCTACGAATACGGCATGTTCCGCCAGCGCATCATCGACGGCCAGCAGGTGGAGACGCCCGACTACTGGCTCACGCGCGGCAACCCCTGGGAATTCCAGCGGCCCGAGGTCAAGTACCGGGTGCGCTTCGGCGGCCATGTCGAAGGCCGCCAGGCCTACGGCGCCGCCAAGTGGGTGGGCACGCACGACGTGCTGGCCATGGCCTACGACACCATCATTCCCGGCTACGGCACGCAGGCCACCAACACGCTGCGCCTGTGGTCGGCCCGCGCCACCGAAGAGATCGACCTGTCGGCCTTCAACCGCGGCAACTACTTCGAGGCGGTGGAGAGCAAGAACCACTCCGAGAACGTCTCGCGCGTGCTCTATCCCGACGACTCCACGCTCTCGGGCAAGGAGCTGCGCCTGCACCAGGAATACTTCTTCTGCAGCGCCAGCGTGCAGGACCTGGTGCGCCGCTACCTGCGCACGCACGAGGGCTTCGGCCAGCTGCACGAGAAGGTCAGCATCCACCTCAACGACACCCATCCGGTGCTGGCCGTGCCCGAACTGATGCGCGTGCTGGTGGACGAGTACGACGTGAACTGGGACGAAGCCTGGGCCCAGACGCAGAAGGTCTTCAGCTACACCAACCACACGCTGATGCACGAGGCGCTGGAGACCTGGCCGGTGGAGATGCTCGGCCGCGTGCTGCCGCGCCACCTGCAGATCATCTTCGACATCAACGCCCGCTTCCTGGGCGAGGTGGCCGCGCAGGTGGGCCCCGACACCGACCTGATGCGCCGCCTGTCGCTGGTGGACGAATCCGGCGAGCGCCGCGTGCGCATGGCCTACCTGGCGGTGCTGGCCAGCCATTCGGTCAACGGCGTGTCGGCCCTGCATTCCGAGCTGATGACGCAGTCCATCTTCGCGGACTTCGCGCGGCTCTTCCCCGAGCGCTTCAACAACAAGACCAACGGCGTGACGCCGCGGCGCTGGCTGGGCCAGGCCAACCCGCCGCTGGCCGCGCTGCTGGACAAGCGCATCGGCCGCGGCTGGCGGCGCGACCTGGCGCAGCTGGAGGCCCTCAAGCCCATGGCTGACCAGCCCACTTTCGTGCGCGCCTTCCGCCATGCCAAGCGCGAGAACAAGCTGCGCCTGGCCAACTGGATCGAGCAGCACATGGGCCTGGTGGTGGACACCGACGCCATGTTCGACGTGCAGGTCAAGCGCATCCACGAGTACAAGCGCCAGCTGCTGAACGTGCTGCACGTCATCACGCGCTACCACCGCATCCTGGACGATCCGCACGGCCACCACGTGCCGCGCGTCGTCGTGTTCGCGGGCAAGGCGGCCTCGGCCTACGTCACGGCCAAGCAGGTGATCCGGCTCATCAACGACGTGGCAGCGGTCATCAACGCCGACGAGCGCGTGGGCAAGCTGCTGAAGGTGGTGTTCCTGCCCAACTATTCGGTGAGCCTGGCCGAGATCATCATGCCGGCGGCCGACCTGTCGGAGCAGATCTCCACCGCCGGCACCGAGGCCTCGGGCACCGGCAACATGAAGTTCGCCCTCAACGGCGCGCTGACCATCGGCACGCTCGATGGCGCCAACGTGGAGATGAAGGATGCCGTGGGCGACGACAACATCTTCATCTTCGGCAACACCACGCCGCAGGTGGCCGAGATCCGCGCCAAGGGCTACCAGCCGCGCAGCTTCTACGAGGGCGATGCCGAACTCCGGCGCGTGCTCGACGCGATCCAGTCCGGCGCCTTCTCGCCCGGCGAGCCGGGCCGCTACCAGTCGCTGTTCGACACCCTGGTGAACTGGGGCGACCACTACCTGCTGCTGGCCGACTACGCCGCCTACGTGGCCAAGCAGGCCGAGGTGGACGCGCTCTACCGCGACCCCGAGGCCTGGACGCGCAAGGCCATCCTCAACGTGGCGGGCATGGGCGTGTTCTCGTCGGACCGCACCATCGCCGAGTACGCGCACGAGATCTGGCGCACGAGGCCGGTGATGCTGGGCAAGGCCGGCTGACCCTGGCCGCTGGGCACGGCAGCGCCGGGCCCAGGTCCGCGATCCTTCTGCCCGCCGCCGCTGCGCCGGTCAGCGCGGCGGCGCAGCGGCGCGATCAGCCGTCGGCTCGGCCACAAAGCCGATCCGCTGGATGCCGGCCTCACGCGCCGCGTCCATCAGCGTGACGATCTCGCCGTAGGGCCGGCTGCGGTCGGCGCGCAGCTGAAGCTCGATGTCCGGCACGCCGGCCGCCGCGGTGCGCAGGCGCTGCGCCAGCGCCTGGGCGTCGGCCACCGGCTGGTCGTCCACGAACAGGCGGCCCTGTCCGTCCAGCGCCACGGTGATGGCGCGCGGCGGCTCGACCGGCGCGGCGGCGCCGGCCGCCGGCAGGTCGAGGCGGATCGAACTGGCCATCAGCGGGGCCGTGACGATGAAGGTCACCAGCAGCACCAGCATCACGTCCACCAGCGGCGTGACGTTGATGTCGGCCATGGGCCGCGCGGCGGGGCCGGTGCGCGGGTTCAGGCGGTCGGTGCTGCGGCCGAAGGCCATGGTGGGCGGCGTCCTGGGATGTGGCGAATGGAAAAGGCGGTCCGGGCGGCGTGAACCGGAAGGCGTGCGGCGCCGGCGCTCAGGCCGTTACCGGCATCGGCCGTGCCGGCGGCAGCGACGCAGGCGCCTCGGGCGCGAACACCGCCAGCAGGTCGTGCGCGAAGCCTTCCAGTTCCGCCTCCATGTGGCCGATGCGGCGGCCGAACACGTTGTAGGCCGCCACGGCGGGCAGGGCGACGGCCAGGCCGAAGGCCGTCATGATCAGCGCCTCGCCCACGGGGCCCGCCACCTTGTCGATGGTGAAGCCGCCCGCTTGGCCAGCGATGCTGACCAGCGCGCCGTGGATGCCCCACACCGTGCCCAGCAGGCCGACGAAGGGCGCCGTGGCGCCGATGGTGGCCAGCAGAATCTGGCCCGCCTGCAGGCGCCGAAGCACGGCCTGCAGGGCGTCGCGCAAGGCGCGGGTGAGCGGCGCCTGGGGCTGGCCCAGCGCCTGCAACGTGTCCGGCAGGGTGCGCGCGGGCAGCGTCTGCAGCGCCTGCGCCAGGGGCAGCGCATGCCGGCGCGGATCGGCGCCCGCCATGCGGGCCACGCCCTCGCCCACGTCCGGCGACTGCCAGAACGCGGCGACGGCCCGCGCGATGCCACCCGCCCCGCCGCGCAGCGCCCAGGCCTTCCACAGCAGCGTGACCCAGCTGGCCACCGACATCGCCAGCAGCAGCAGGGCCACCATGCGGCCGACGGCGTCGGCCTGGGTCAGCAGGGAAAGGGCGCCCATCGTCGCGGCCCGTGCGGTGCGTGGCAGGCGCTCAGCGCAGGCCGAGCACGTCGAACATGTCGAACAGGCCGGTCTTGCGGCCGGCCAGGAAGCGCACCGCACGGAGGCTGCCCTGGGCATAGCCGGCGCGGCTGCTGGACTTGTGCGAGATCTCGATGCGCTCGCCGGTGCCGGCGAACAGCACCGTGTGGTCGCCCACGATGTCGCCGCCGCGGATGGTGGCGAAGCCGATGGTCGACGGGTCGCGCTCGCCGGTGACGCCTTCGCGGGCGTAGACGGCGCAGTCCTTCAGATCGCGGCCCAGCGCCTCGGCCAGCACCTCGCCCATCTTGAGCGCGGTGCCCGAGGGCGCGTCGACCTTGTGGCGGTGGTGGGCCTCGATGACCTCGATGTCGTAGCCGGTGGCCAGCGCCTTGGCCGCCATCTCCAGCAGCTTGAAGGTGACGTTCACACCCACGCTCATGTTGGGCGCCAGGACGATGGCGATGTCTTTCGCAATCTCGGCGATCTCGGCCTTCTGCGCTTCGCTGAAGCCGGTGGTGCCGATCACGGCCTGCACGCCCAGTTCGCGGCAGACGGCCAGGTGGGCCAGGGTGCCTTCGGGCCGGGTGAAGTCGATCAGCACCTGCGCGCCGGCCAGGCCGCTGCGCAGGTCGGCGGTGACGGGCACGCCCGACGCATAGCCCAGCGAGGCGCCGGCGTCCCGGCCAAGGGTGGGGCTGCCCTCACGGTCCAGGGCGCCCGCCAGCTGGCAGTCGTCCGCGGCGCGCACGGCCTCGATCAGCATCTGGCCCATGCGGCCGGAGGCACCGGCGATGGCGATGCGGTGGGGGGCGGAGGACGGCGTGGAAGAGTCGGCGGTCATGCGCAATCGCTTTCGGGACGGGAAATGGGACGGAACGAGGGCGGCGCCCGCAACGCCGGCCCGCCTGGAGGATGCACGCCGCCGGGCAGCGCGGATGCTGGCCCGGCGACGGCCCAGGGAAGCGAGCGGCCTGCCTTTACCCACCCTCCAGCGGCTTCGCCGCCTGCCCGGCGGATGCGCAGGCACGCGGTCGCGCAGGCAGCTGCGAAGCGCTCAGCGCGACTCGAGCGGCGGATAGCTCGGCGGCAGCGGCTGGGTGGCGGACGGCACGGCCTGGTTGCGCGCGGGCGCGGCCGGGCCGGGGCTGAATTTCTTGAGCTGGTCTTCCGACGCCTGCAGTTCCGGCACCTTGCCCGAACGTTTGCGGGTGTCGAGCTGGGCGACGAATTCCTGCTCCGACGGCATGGGATCGCCACTGAAGCGCGCCAGCGTGTCGCCGTCGAAGAACACCGTCAGGCGGCGCTGCTGCGGCTCCACGCCCTGGCGGCGGATGGTGAACACGTAGTCCCAGCGGTTGGCATGGAACACGTCGGTCAGCAGCGGCGTGCCCAGGATCTCGCGCACCTGCTGGCGCGACATGCCGGTCTTGAGCGCCTCGACCTGCTCCTTGGAGATGAAGTTGCCCTGCACCACCTCCACCTTGTAGGGCGTGATGGCGTTGAGCGCGCCGCGCATGCGCTCGCTGGTGCTGCTGCAGCCGGCGATGCCGACACCGACCAGCAGGACGGCCGCCAGACGAAGGGTGCTGGCGCTGAGAAGGGGTCCAGGCATGGGGAAAAAGCGTGGCGATATGATCCGGTCATTGTAGCGGCGGGCCCTCGGCGGGCGCGGCGGCCACCCACCGGCAGTGCGGACATCCCCGGCCGGCCTCGCAGGGAAGCACCATGGGCAACATCGAAGAACTGAAGAGCACCGGCCTCAAGGCCACCCTCCCGCGCCTGAAGATCCTGGAGATCTTCCAGAGCGGCGGCCAGCGCCACATGACGGCCGAAGACGTGTTCCGCGTGCTGCTCAACGAACGATCGGACATCGGCCTGGCCACGGTCTACCGCGTGCTGACGCAGTTCGAGCAGGCCGGCATCCTGGAGCGCAGCCACTTCGAGAGCGGCAAGGCCGTCTACGAACTCAACGAAGGCACGCACCACGACCATCTGGTGTGCACGATCTGCGGCAAGGTCGAGGAGTTCTACGACGCCGAGATCGAGCGCCGCCAGCAGATGATCGCCAAGGACAAGGGCTGGGATATGCAGGACCATGCCATGTCGCTCTACGGCGTGTGTTCGGATTGCAGGAACAAATAGCCGCCGGCGACCGCCCTCCGGACGTCCATTTCCTCCCGTGGATCGTCGCGCGCCGGCCGGCCGGCCGCGCCGCGGCTCACGTCCCGCCGTTCTCCATCGCCTTGTGGTGGCGCGCCACGAAGTCGGCATAGGTGTCGATGCCGCGCAACTGCAGGATGGAGTTGCGCACGGCGGCCTCGACCAGCACGGCGATGTTGCGGCCGGCGACGACCTGGATGACCACCTTGCGGATGGGCACGCCCAGCACGTCCTGGGTGAGCGGCTCGGCCGGCAGGCGTTCGTAGTCGCGCTCGAAGGAGTCGCGGCGCACCAGGTGCACGATGAGCTTGAGCCGCATCTTCCGGCGCACCGCCGTCTCGCCGAAGATGGCCTTGATGTCCAGCAGGCCGATGCCGCGCACCTCCAGCAGGTTCTGCAGCAGGTCGGGGCAGCGGCCCTCGATGGTGGTCTGGTTGATGCGGAACAGGTCCACCGCGTCGTCCGCCACCAGGCCGTTGCCGCGCGAGATCAGCTCCAGGCCCAGCTCGCTTTTGCCCAGGCCCGATTCGCCGGTGATCATCACGCCCATGCCCAGGATGTCCATGAACACGCCGTGCATCGAGGTGCGCTCGGCGAAATGCTTGGACAGGTAGGCCCGCAGCACGTCGATGACGAAGGCCGAGGACTCGCGCGTGGCGAAGAGCGGCAGTTGCGCCCGCTCGCAGATGGACAGCAGCTCGTCCGGTGCGGCCTGGCCGTCGGCCAGCACGAGCATCGGCGGCTCCAGCGTCACGATGCGGGCCACGCGCCGGGCGCAGTCCTCGGCCGTGCCGCGCGTGAGGTAGGCGATCTCGCGCGCGCCCATGATCTGCACGCGGTAGGGATGGATGTAGTTCAGGTAGCCGACCAGGTCGGCGGCGGAACGCGCGCTGCTGATGACCTCGGGGTCGAACTGCCGCTCCGACGCGCCCAGGCCCGCCAGCCACTCCCAGCGCAGGGAGCCGCGGAATTCCTCGAACATCGCATCGGCACTGATCACGGTGGGCTTCATGCGCCCATTGTCTCCGTCCCCTTCCGCTGGCCGCAGCCAGGGTTCAGACGACTTGCGCGGAACGCCAGCCGGCGATCAGCGAATGCAGCTCGCCCGCGTCGCTGCTGGTCTTGATCTTCTCGCGCAGGGGCGCATCGCTCAGCATCTCGGCGATCTCGGAGAGGATCTCCAGGTGCTTTTGCGTGGCCGTCTCGGGCACCAGCAGGAAGATCAGCAGCGCCACCGGCTGCTCGTCCGGCGCATCGAAGCCGATGGGATGGGCCAGCTGGAACACCGCCGCCATGGGCGACTTCAGGCCCTTGATGCGGCCATGGGGAATGGCGACGCCGTGGCCCAGCCCCGTGGAGCCGAGCCGTTCGCGGGCGAACAGGCTGTCGGTGATCAACGCCCGGCCCAGGCCATGCAGGTTTTCGAAAAGGAGGCCCGCTTCCTCGAAAGCACGCTTCTTGCTGGTCGCGTCGACGCTCACGAGCACTTGAGCGGACGGCAGGATGGATGCGAGTCGGTTCATGGTGGGGGCGAATCGGGGCGCGATTATGCACCCGGGCTAACCCTTGTACCAGTGATGGAAAAAGGTCGCCTGGCGCACGAACCATGCAGCCCGCGGCATGAGGGCCGCCCATCGATCATCCAGTGGACGGGCACGAAAAAGCCGCCCGGAGGCGGCTTCTTCACGGGGCACAGGCCCGTCGCACGGTGCAAGGCCGCTGTCGCGGGCGCGACAGCGGGACGCACTCACATCAGGCGCTTGGGCGAGGAATGGCTGTAGTCCTGGATACGGTCCTTGTGGCGGACGACCTGGCGGTCGAGCTTGTCCATGAGTTCGTCCACCGCCGCATACAGGTCGGCATGGCTGGACTCGGCGAACATGTCGTTGCCTTTCACGTGGATGCTGCATTCGGCGCGTTGCCGGCGTTCCTTTTCCTTCTGCTTCTCCACGGTGAGGATCACCTTGACATCCACCACGCGGTCGAAATGCCGCGTGATGCGGTCGAGCTTGGTGGTGACGTAGCTGCGCAGCGAAGGCGTGACGTCGAGGTGATGGCCGCTGATCGTCAAATTCATGAATGACCTCCTGGAATTGACGGTTGGGGAATTGGCCTGCGCTTCAGGTGGAAGCAGCCGGCCGGCGGAACACAAGGGGTGGCGTGACGCGGTGCGGAATGTCGGCGGGCGGGAGGTGGGGCTGTGGGAGAAGGCGCGTCGGCGCGTTGAATTCACTATGCGCGTGGCGTCATCGAATTGCAATGGCGGAATGCTTGAGCCCGGTCAGCAAAGGCCCATCGCGCTGCATCTTCGATAGCGCCGCGGCGCGTGTTCAGGCGCCCGTGCGCCACGCTGCACGCAGGCGCTGTCGCAGGTCCAAGACCTCGGGCGGGGCAGGGACATGGGGCACGGCGGGCGGCGGTGGCGGCCAGGTCACGCGGTCGAAATGGACCAGGTCGGCATCGGGGATGAAGCGGGTGCGGCCGGCGTACAGATGCCGGTCGCCGAAGCGCGACTGCTGCGTCACGTGGAAGCGCTGCGGCACCAGCAGGTGCAGGTGTTCGCGGGCGCGGGTCATGGCGACGTAGAGCAGGCGGCGCTCCTCCTCCAGCTCGTGCGCGCCCTGCGCCACGTCGGCCGGCATGCAGCCGTCGACCACGTTGAGCACGTGCACCGAATTCCATTCCTGGCCCTTGGCGGAATGGATGGTGGAGAGGATCAGGTAGTCCTCGTCGAGCAGCGGCGGGCCGGGCCGGTCGCTGGTGGCGTCGGGTGGGTCCAGGGTCAGCTCGGTCAGGAAGCGTTCGCGCGAGGCATAGCCGCGTGCCAGTTCGGCCAGTTGCTGCAGGTCGCCCAGCCGCAGCGGGGCGGCCTCGTACAGGCGTTCCAGGTGCGGGGCGTACCAGTCGATGGCGGTGGCGAGTTCCTGCGGCCAGCCCTCGCTGCCGGCCTTGAGCGCCTGCCAGGCGCGGGCGAAGTCCTGCCAAGCCTCGCGCACCATCGGCGGCGGGACGAAGGCGGCCAGCGCGGCGGCCGGGTCGGCGGCGGCCTGCATCGCGTCCATCAGCCGGCCGGCGGTGGCGGGACCGACACCGGGAATCAGCTGCACCGTGCGGAAGCCCGCCAACCGGCTGCGCGGGTTGTGCACGAAGCGCATCAGCGCCAGCAGGTCCTTGACGTGCGCCGCCTCCAGGAATTTGAGGCCGCCGAACTTCACGAAAGGGATGTTGCGGCGCACCAGTTCCAGCTCGAGCGCGGCGCTGTGGCTGGCCGTGCGGAACAGCACCGCCTGCCGCTTGAGCGCCAGGCCGCCTTCACGGTGGGCCAGCACGCGGTCGGCCACCCAGGTGGCCTGGTGGGCCTCGTCGGGCACCAGCACCAGCTGCGGCCGGCCGGCGCCGGGACGGTCGGTCCACAGGCGCTTGGCATGGCGCTCCTGGGCGTGGTCCATGACGGCATTGGCGGCGTCGAGGATGGGCGGCGTGCTGCGGTAGTTGCGCTCCAGCATGAGCACGCGCGCCGGCGGGTCGAAGGCGGCCGGAAAGTCCAGGATGTTGCGCACCGTCGCGCCGCGGAAGCCGTAGATGGCCTGGGCATCGTCACCCACCGCGGTCACACCGCGGCCGTCGGGCTTGAGGCGGCGCAGGATCTCGTCCTGCAGCCGGTTGGTGTCCTGGTATTCGTCGACCAGCACATGGTCGAAGCGGGCGCTCACCTGTGCGGCAAGGCCCGGCTCTTCCATCATCGTGGCCCATGCGAGGAGCAGATCGTCGAAGTCCAGCGCGTTCTGCTGGGCCTTGGCGTCGACGTAGTCGGCGAACAGCGCCGGCAGCTGTTCCTGCCATTCGGCGCACCAGGGAAAGGACTGCCGCAGCACCTCGGCCAGCGGCAGCCGGGTGTTGACCACGCGCGAATAGATGGCCAGGCAGGTGCCCTTGAGCGGAAAGCGCCGGGCCGTCTGCGACAGGCCGCGCGCATGGCGCACCCAGCCCATCAGGTCCTCGGCATCGCCGCGGTCGTGGACGGTGAAGTCCGGGTCCAGCCCCAGCTGGGCCGCATGGTCGCGCAGCAGCCGGGCGCCGACGCCATGGAAGGTGCCGGCCCAGGGCAGCGCCGGCAGGCTGCCTTCCGCCAGCCCCAGCACGCGGGCGGCGACCAGGCCGGCGCGGCGGGTCAGTTCCTGCGCGGCGCGGCGCGAAAAGGTGAGCAGCAGGATGCGCTGCGGATCGGCCCCGGCGGCCAGCAGGTGGGCGACGCGGTGGGCCAGGGTGCTGGTCTTTCCGGCGCCGGCGCCGGCGATGACCAGCAGGGGCCCGCCCGGTGCCGCGCGCTCGCCGACGCCGTGCAGGACGGCCGCGCGCTGCTCGTCGTTGAGGCCGGCCAGGGCCGCTTCCAGGCGCCCGGCCACGGTGTCGGCGGCGACCGTGGACGCTTCGTTCACAAGGGTGGACATGAAGCCAAGAATGTACTGGATGTCCATCCAGACCGGCCCGGTGGATGCCCTGCTGCGGTGCATAATCGCGCCCGCTGCTTGCCACCGGAGTACCGACCTTGGACACCTCCCCGTCTCGGCAGCTTTCAGCCCCCTTCTGACCTTCGCGTCGCGCGTGCCGGCCGGTGCGCGGGTGGCGGCTGAAAGCGCCCCATCCCCGTTTCCGTCGCCCTTTTTCCCGCCACGCCTTCGCTTTCAGGGGAGCACGCCATGCTCAACATCTTCACGCTCGCCAACGGCCGCCTCGTCCAGGAGGAAATCGAGTCGCTGGAGGAACTGTCGCGCTTCCAGCCCATCTGGGTCGACCTGGAGTCGCCCAGCCCGGACGAGAAGCGCTGGGTCAAGCAGTACTACGGCCTGTCGATTCCCGAGGACGTGACCGACGAGGACATCGAGGAGTCGGCCCGCTTCTACGAAGAGGACAACGGCGACCTGCACGTGCGCAGCGACTTCTTGATCGCCGACGCCGACGAGCCGCGCAGCGTGCGCGTGGCCTTCATCCTCAACCAGCACAACGCCGAACTGAAGAGCCGCGGCGTGCTGTTCTCGATCCACGACGAGGACGTGCCGGTGTTCCGCCTGCTGCGCATGCGGGCGCGCCGGGCGCCGGGGCTGATCGAGGACGCCAAGGAAGTGCTGCTCAAGCTCTTCGATGCCGACGCCGAATACTCGGCCGACACGCTGGAAGGCATCTACGACGAACTGGAAGCCGCCGGCAACCTGGTGCTCAAGGGCAACGTCAGCGACGAGATCGCCGGCGAGGTGCTGGGCCTGATCGCGCGCCAGGAAGACCTGAACGGCCGCATCCGCCGCAACGTGATGGACACCCGCCGCGCGGTGAGCTTCATGATGCGCAGCCGCATGCTCAACGCCGACCAGTTCGAGGAGGCGCGGCAGATCCTGCGCGACATCGAGTCGCTGGACAGCCACACGGCCTTCCTGTTCGACAAGATCAACTTCCTGATGGACGCCACGGTCGGCTTCATCAACATCAACCAGAACAAGATCATCAAGATCTTCTCGGTGGCCAGCGTGGCGCTGCTGCCGCCGACGCTGATCGCCAGCATCTACGGCATGAACTTCAAGTTCATGCCGGAGCTGGAGTGGACCTTGGGCTATCCGTACGTGCTGGCGCTGATGGTGGCCAGTGCGGTGGGCCCGATGCTGTACTTCCGCAAACGCGGCTGGTTGAAGTAGGCCCACCCCCGTGGCGCCTGCGGCGCCTCCCCCTCAAGGGGGCGCACGCAGCGGCCCGGCAAAGCCGGTTCCGCGCGCGCTCCCGCATGGCCTGCTCCGCGGCCGTGCGATTTCACTTTCCACGGCACCGCGCGTCGCCTGCGCCGCATGAAACCGACGCAGCAACAGCAATCAAATGGCCGCGGAGCAGGCCATGCCAGGGCACCCACGGAACTGGCTTTGCCAGGCCGTGGGGTGCGCCCCCCTCCAAGCCGAAGGCGCCAGAGAGGGGGGAGCCGCGAAGCGGCATGGGGGGTGTTTCATTTCAGCGATAGAAGCGCGCGCCCTGCACGCCGCGCGGGGCGATGGGGCCGACGGCCGCGCCGATGGCGGCGATGTGGTCGGGGGTGGTGCCGCAGCAGCCGCCGACGATGTTGACCAGGCCCTCGGCGGCGAATTCGTGCACCAGGCGCGAGGTGACCTCGGGCGTCTCGTCGAAGCCGGTCTCGCTCATGGGGTTGGGCAGGCCGGCGTTGGGGTAGCAGCTGATGAAGGTGTCGGTCGCCACGCGGTTCAGTTCCTGCACGTAGGGCCGCATCAACGCGGCGCCCAGGGCGCAGTTCAGGCCCACGGCCAGCGGCCGCGCATGGCGCACGCTGTGCCAGAAGGCGGTGACGGTCTGGCCGCTCAGGATGCGGCCCGAGGCATCGGTGACGGTGCCGCTGATGATGATCGGCAGGCATTCGCCGCTGGCCTCGAAGTATTCGTCGATGGCGAAGAGGGCGGCCTTGGCGTTGAGGGTGTCGAAGATGGTCTCGACCAGCAGCACGTCCGAGCCGCCCTCGACCAGCGCGGCGGTCTGTTCGTAGTAGGCGGCGCGCAGGGTCTCGAAGTCCACGTTGCGCGCGCCGGGGTCGTTCACGTCGGGGCTGATGCTGGCGGTGCGCGGCGTCGGGCCCAGGGCGCCGGCCACGAAGCGCGGCTTGTCGGGCGTACTGAACTTGTCGCAGGCCTCGCGCGCCAGGCGGGCGCTGGCCAGGTTCATCTCGCGCGCCAGATCGGCCATGTCGTAGTCCTCCTGCGCGATGGTGGTGGCGCCGAAGGTGTTGGTCTCGATCAGGTCGGCGCCGGCCGCCAGGTAGCCTTCGTGGATGTCGCGGATGACGTCGGGCCGGGTGAGGGACAGCAGCTCGTTGTTGCCCTTCACGTCCTTGTGGAAGTCCTTGAAGCGCTCGCCCCGGTACTGCGCTTCGGTCAGCTTGAAGCGCTGGATCATGGTGCCCATCGCGCCGTCGAGGATGGCGATGCGCTCGCCCAGGATGGCGGGCAGTTGGCGGGCGCGGGTGTAGGCGGGCAGGTTCATCCACGCGATTGTAGAAATCCGTCCCGGCGGGCGGCGGCCCCCCGCGGTCGCGGCACCCGAAGGGCCCGGGGGCACTGCACGCAAATGTGTGCAAATGTGAGTAAATTGTTAAATCGTTACCTGGACCATCCATTTCCGTCAACACTGGCGGGTTGCGGGCGTGGCCCCGCCCCCCACTCCTGACGACCGCGATGGCCACCCGATTCCTGTCCCTGCCCCGCGCCCCTTCCCTGCCGCTGCAGTGCGCCGGGGTGGGGCTGCTGGTCTTCGTCGCCTGCCTGCTCGGCATCCTGGCGCGGCCGACAGGCTACCTCTCGGCCTTCTGGCCGGCCAACGCGGTGATGGCGGGCCTGCTGGTGCGCTACCCGGCGCTGGGCCGGCACCCCGCGGCCTGGGCGGCGGGCGCCGTGGGCTTCGTCGCGGCCGACCTGGCCACCGGCGCGTCCTGGGCCATGGCGCTCTGGCTCAACGCGGCCAACCTGGTGGACATCGTGGTGGTCTGGCAGCTGCTGCACCGCCTGGACGAGCCCAACCGCCGCCTGCAGCGCGCCACGTCGGCGCTGTACCTGCTGCTCGCGTCCAGCGCCGGCAGCGCGATCGGTGCCCTGGCCGGCAGCGGCGCCGGCCCGGTGTTCTTCGACGCGCCCTGGACGCAGGTGCTGGCTATGTGGTTCAGCACCCAGCTGATGAATTACCTGCTGCTGCTGCCGCTGGTGCTGGCCGCGCCGCATGCCGACGACCCGCCGCCCGCCCCGCGCAAGCTGCCGCTCGCCCTGCGCCTGGCACCCTGGGGCGCGCTCGCGGCCGGCGAAGGCCTGCGCCTGCTGGTGAGCGGGCCCGGCTCGCTGGTGCTGCCGCTGCCCGGGCTGCTGTGGTGTGCCATGAGCTACCGGATGTTCACCTCCGCGCTGGTGTCGGCCATCGTCTGCAGCTGGCTGCTGGTGGCGGTGGCCCTGGGGCTGCTGGACCTGAACTTCACGCCGTCGCATGCGGGCGAGGTGCTCTCGCTGCGCGTGGGCATCTCGCTGCTGGCGCTCGGGCCGCTGGCCGTGGCCTGCGCCAACGCGGCGGGCGCGGAAACGCTGCGCCGGCTGGACCATGCCGTGCGGCACGACGGGCTGACCGGCGCACTGGCCCGCCAGGCGCTGCTGGAGCAGGGCCACCTGGGCCTGCGGCAGTCGGTGGCCGACGGCGGGGGCATGGCCGTGCTGATGATCGACGCGGACCACTTCAAGCAGATCAACGACCGGCACGGCCACCACGTGGGCGACCAGGTGCTGCGCGCCCTGGCCCGCGTGACCGCCGCAACCCTGCGGCCGCAGGACCGGCTGGGACGCATGGGCGGGGAAGAGTTCGCCGTGGTGCTGCCCGGCGTGTCGCCGGCCGAGGCGCAGGCCATCGCCGAGC
>NZ_LDSL01000054.1 GCF_001476815.1 Pseudacidovorax intermedius
GACGTCGATCATCACCACGTCGTCCGCGCCCACCTCGCTCCAGTGCAGGCCGCGCGGGTTGATGAGGTAGCGGGCCGGTTCGCCCGGCAGCATCACGCTGAAGTGGTTGCAGACGCCTTCGCCCAGGCCATGGTGGGCGGCGGCGCGCAGGGCGAGGGCCAGGTCCTCGCGCAGGCGGCGGACGGCGGGGCTGTGGAAGTCGGTGGAGGCGTCGTGGGTCATGGGGCGTGAGGGCGGACGGGCGCCGCGTTTGCGGCGGAGCGGGCGATTGTGGCCCGCTCCATCCCGCGCGGCTGCCTCCCTCAGCGATGCGCCAGCACCGGTGCACCCACCGGCTGCGACGGTGCCGCCACCATGCCCGCCGCCATGTCCACGCCTCGGTGCTCGCGGCTGAACAGGATCAGCCCCGCGATCACCACCGCCACCGTGCCGGCCACCACCGCCATGGCGAAGCCGTAGTCGTTGCCGTGGGCGGTGGCGATGCCTGCCTGCATCGTCGCGTTGACCGAGGCCAGCAGGTTGCCCAGCTGGTAGACCAGGCCCGGGAAGGTGGCGCGCAGCTCGGGCGGCGAGATTTCGTTCAGGTGCACCGGGATCACGCCCCAGGCCCCCTGCACCGCGATCTGCATCAGGAAGGCCCCGGCCGCCAGGCCGGCGGCGGTGTGCGAATAGGCCCAGAGTGGGATGACCGGCAGCGCGAACAGCGCGGCGCCGAAGATGGCCCAGCGCCGGCCGATGCGCTCCGACAGCGTGCCGCAGGCCAGCCCGCCGACGATGGCGCCAATGTTCAGCACCACCGTGACCCAGGCCACCGTGTGCGCGTCGAAGCCATGCTGCACGCGCAGGAAGGTGGGGTACAGGTCCTGCGTGCCGTGCGAGAAGAAGTTGAAGGCGGTCATCAGCACGATGGCATAGACGGCCAGCTTCCACTGCTGCCGCAGGCCCGCCCACAGGCTGGGCCGCGGCTGCGTGGCCATCCGCTTCCAGGCCGGCGACTCGGGCACGTGCGAACGCACATAGACCACCAGGAGCGCCGGTGCGATGCCGACGAAGAACATGCCGCGCCAGCCGATGTGCTCGTACAGCAGGCCGAACACCAGCGACGCGAGCAGGAAGCCCGTCGGGTAGCCCGCCTGCAACAGCCCCGAGACGAAGCCGCGGGCACGCGCCGGGACCGTTTCCATGGTCAGCGCCGAGCCCACGCCCCACTCGCCGCCCATGGCGATGCCGAACAGCGCGCGCAGCACGATCAGCGTCGCCAGGTTGGGCGAGAAGCCCGACAGCAGCTCCAGCACCGCGTAGCAGAGGATGTTGATCATCATCGTCGGGCGGCGGCCATAGCGGTCGGCCAGGCGGCCGAAGATCAGCGCGCCCACCGGGCGCATCGCCAGGGTCAGCGTGATGGCCAGCGCCACCGACTCGATGGGCGTGTGGAAGGCCGATGCGATGTCCTTCAGGATGAAGACCATCAGGAAGAAATCGAAGGCGTCCAGCGTCCAGCCGAGGTAGCTGGCGGCGGTCACGTGGATCTGCTCGCGGGTCCAGGTCATGGCTCGTTCTCCTTGGGTTGTGTGCAAGCGTTGCGCCTGGCACCCAGGAGGACGAACCGCCGGTGTCGGTGTGCAGCGTGGACCCACTCTAGGCCGATGCCGCGGGCGATGCCAGTCGGACGCGGCCGTCTGGCGGGCCGCTTAAGCCTGGCCTAAGGATGCGCGCCGGTCGGGCCCGCTTGCCCGCGAAGGTCTCTGTTCAGTGGCCGCGGCGGCCGGATGCGCCGGCGGTCACGCAGGCCGGCGCCGCAGCACCGCCACGTGAACCGGCGTGCGGACGACGAAGCCCAGGCCTTCGTAGAGGGCGATGGCGGCGGTGTTGGTGGTCCACGCATGCAGGAAGGGCAGGTCGCCGCGCCGCTGGATGTCGGCGGCGACGGCGGCCGACAGCCGGCGCGCCAGGCCCTGGCCACGGAAGTCCGGATGCGTGCAGACGGCACTGATCTCCACGTGCCCGGGGAAGCGCATGCGTTCCCCCGCCATCGCGGCCAGGCGGCCTTCGATGCGCACGCCGATGAAGCGGCCCATGGTGTGCGTGCGCGAGAAGAAGGGGCCGGGCTCGGTCAGCCGCGCCAGGGCCAGCATCTCGGCGGCATCGGCATCGCCCAGCACCACCACATCGTCGTCGGGCGGCAGGGGCCGCGTGGCCACCATCTGCACGCCGCTGGCCGCCTTCACCACCTCCAGGTCGGCCGCGACGGCGATGGGCGGCACCTGCAGCAGGTACACGCTGTCGCCGCCGGGCGCGAGCAGGCCGGCCAGGGCCGCCAGGCTCTCGGGGCTTTCGTCGGCAGTTGCGGCGAAGCCGTGGATGTCGGGCCGGAAGCGCCAGGCGAGCGCGGCGCCGCGTTGGCCCACGCGCCAGTGGGCCTGGTGCTGCAGGGTGGCCCAGACCGGCCGGTCGAGTGCGGACATGTTCAGCCCTCCTGCACGCGCTGCAGCAGCGGCGCGCTGGCCAGCGCATCCTCGAGTGCCGCGAGTTGGGACAGCAGGTCGCCGCGGGTGCGGGCGCAGGCCTGGGCGACCGCCGCTTCGATGGCGGGCCAGGCGTCGCGCCGGGCGCGCTGCACCAGGCCGCGGCCCTTGCGGCTGAGCGCCACGCGCCGGACGCGGCGGTCCTCCTCGCCGGGGGCGGATTGCACCAGGCCGTCGTCTTCCAGCCCCTTGAGCGAACGGGTCACCACGGGCTGGCTCACGCCCACCGCCTGGCTCAGTTCGCCCACGCTCAGGGCGCCCAGCCGGTCCAGCGCCGCGAGCAGCGGGAAGTGGGCGGCCGGCTGGTCGAAGCCGTGGCTGGCCAGCACGGCCTGCGTCTGCGCCTGCAACAGCTCGCCGGTGCGCTTCAGGCGCGTGCCGAGCGTGAGATGGCCCAGTTCCTTGACGACGTCCTCGATCATGTCGACCCCATGGCAGCGTAGTTGCATATCATGCTATGCAAATGCCTCGGCAGCGTCAACGCGGCGCCAAAGAAAAAGCGGCCCGCAGGCCGCTTTGCCGAAGCAGGGGCGGCGCGAGCCGGCACACCTGCCAAGATTCGTGTTCAGTAGCGCTTGCCGCCGCCGGAGTAGCCACCGCCGCCACCGCCCGAGTAGCCGCCACCGCCACCGCCGCCACGACGGCGGTTGCCGCCACCGCCGCCGCCATTGCCGCCGCCGCCCCCGCCGCCATTGCGGCGGCCGCGGCCGAAGGTGGCCTCCACGCTGGTGCGCAGCGGATCGGGCTGGCCTGCCGGGCCACCATAGGCTTCGGCGCGGCGATGTGCCACCACGTCCGCATGCGAGGGGCTGGTGGTGTTGCCGTAGTGCTTGGGCTGGCGCTCCGGCCGGTCCTCGTACAGGGCATGCGCCGGCGCGTTGCCGCCGCCGTGGCCGCCCGCGCCGCCATGGTGGCGCTTGGGGCCGTTCTGGCGCGGGGGGCGCTGGCCACCGCCGCCGTTGCCGCCGCCGGACGGGCCGCCGGCGCGCGGCTGTTGCTGCTGGCCGCGGCCGCCCTGACCCTGCGGCGCACCGCCGGCCTTCTTCTGGCCGCCGCGCTCGCCCTGGCCCGCCTTGTTGTCGCGGATGCGGGTCATCATTTCCTGGCGTGCGGCACGGGCCGCGGCGGCCATGACGTCACGGCTCGGCGGCTTGCCGGCGCCGCCCCACAGGGTCTGGCGGCCCATGGCGATGGGCTCGGCGATCTCGCCTTCGTCGGGACCGAAGCCTTCCAGCGTCTGGGTGGGGATCTGCTGCTTGGTGAAGCGCTCGATCTCCTGCATGAAGCCTTCCTCGTCCAGGCAGACCAGGCTCACGGCCTGGCCTTCCTTGCCCGCGCGGCCGGTGCGGCCGATGCGGTGGACGTAGTCCTCGGGCACGTTGGGGATCTCGTAGTTCACCACGTGCGGCAGGTCGTCGATGTCGATGCCGCGCGCGGCGATGTCGGTGGCCACCAGGGCGCGGATCTCGCCGCTCTTGAAGCCGGCCAGCGCCTGCGTGCGGGCGCTCTGGCTCTTGTTGCCGTGCAGCGCCATGGCGGTGATGCCGTTCTTTTCCAGGAATTCGGCCACGTGGTTGGCGCCGAACTTGGTGCGCGTGAACACCAGCACCTGGCTCCAGTCGTGCTGCTGGATGATGTGGGCCAGCAGCTGCTTCTTCTTGGCGCGGCCCACCGGATGGACCACCTGCGTGATGCGCTGCACCGTGGTGTTGCGCGGCGTGACCTGGATGCTCTGCGGATTGCGCAGCAGGCCGTTGGCCAGCTCGCGGATCTCGTCGCTGAAGGTGGCCGAGAACAGCAGGCTCTGCTTGTCCTTGGGCACCAGCGCCAGCACCTTCTTCACGTCGTGGATGAAGCCCATGTCCAGCATGCGGTCGGCTTCGTCCAGCACGAGGATTTCCACGGTGGACAGGTCCAGGTGGCCCTGCTGCTGCAGGTCCAGCAGGCGGCCGGGCGTGGCCACCAGGATGTCCACGCCGCGCTTGATGCGGTCGATCTGCGGGTTCATGCCCACGCCGCCGAAGATGACGGTGGAAGTCAGCGGCAGGTACTTGCCGTAGGTGCGCACGGATTCCTCGACCTGGGCGGCGAGCTCGCGCGTGGGGGTCAGCACCAGGGCGGCAATGCCGTCCTTGCCGAACTTGTTGGTCTTGCCCTGGCCCTTGGACAGCTTGTCCAGCAGCGGCAGGGTGAAGGCGGCGGTCTTGCCGGTGCCGGTCTGCGCGCCGGCGAGGAGGTCATGGCCCTCGAGGACGGCCGGGATGGCCTGGGCCTGGATGGGGGTGGGGGTTTCGTAGCCTTGCTCGCGCACGGCCTTGAGGATGGCCGGGGCCAGCTTCAGTTCGTCGAAGTTCATTCAGTGTTAACGGGCGCCATGCACGGCGCGGTGTTCTTCTGGTGTCCACCCGCCGCGATGGCGCTGCTTGGGCGCGAACCGGGCCAGTCGAGGTGGAAAGGGATGGAAGGCGGGAGCCTGGAAGGATGCGGATCCGTCGTCCCCGGCGAAGAGCCGTGTTGCGGGTGACTGTGCCCGGCAACGTCCCGATTGTGGCACGACTTGCATGGCCTCGCGGGGCGCTTTGCGCTTGCCGAGGGATAATCGACGCTTTTCGCGCTCGCCCGGCACCCGGGCCCCACGCACATTCGAGCGCGCTCCCCCCATCAGCACCGACAAGAAGCCATGGCCCAGTACGTCTACACCATGAACCATGTCTCCAAGACCGTGCCGCCCAAGCGGCAGATCTTGAAGGACATCTCCCTTTCGTTCTTTCCCGGCGCCAAGATCGGCGTGCTCGGCCTCAACGGCTCGGGCAAGTCCTCGCTGCTGAAGATCATGGCCGGCGTGGACAAGGAGATCGAGGGCGAGGCCCTGCCGATGCCCGGCCTGTCCATCGGCTACCTGGAGCAGGAACCCAAGCTCAACCCCGAGCACACCGTGCGCGAGGCCATCGAAGAGGCCATGAGCGAGGTCAACAACGCCAAGAAGCGCCTCGAAGAGATCTACGCCGCCTACGCCGAGCCCGACGCCGACTTCGACGCCCTGGCCGCCGAGCAGGGCGAGCTGGAGGCCGTGATCGCCGCCGCAGGCACGGACAGCGAGCACCAGATCGAGATTGCCGCCGACGCGCTGCGCCTGCCGCCGTGGGATGCCAAGGTCGGCATGCTCTCCGGTGGCGAGAAGCGCCGCGTGGCCCTGTGCCAGCTGCTGCTGTCCAAGCCCGACATGCTGCTGCTGGACGAACCCACCAACCACCTGGACGCCGAATCGGTCGAGTGGCTGGAAATCTTCCTGCAGCGCTTCACCGGCACCGTGGTGGCCATCACCCACGACCGCTACTTCCTCGACAACGCCGCCGAGTGGATTCTGGAACTGGACCGCGGTCGCGGCATTCCCTACAAGGGCAACTATTCCGAATGGCTGCTGCAGAAGCAGACCCGCCTGGAGGCCGAGCAGAAGGGCGAAGAGGCCCGCGCCAAGGCCCTCAAGAAGGAGCTGGAATGGGTGCGCCAGAACGCCAAGGGCCGCCAGGCCAAGAGCAAGGCCCGCATCCAGCGCTTCGAGGAACTGAGCGACTACGAATACCAGCGCCGCAACGAGACGCAGGAAATCTTCATTCCCGTGGCCGACCGCCTGGGCAGCCAGGTCATCGAGTTCAAGAACGTCAGCAAGAGCTTCGGCGACCGGGTGCTGATCGACGACCTGAGCTTCAACGTGCCGGCCGGCGCCATCGTCGGCATCATCGGCCCGAACGGTGCGGGTAAATCGACGCTGTTCAAGCTGATCGCCGGCCGCGAGCAGCCCGACAGCGGCGAGGTGGTGATCGGCCAGACCGTCAAGATGGCCTTCGTGGACCAGTCGCGCGACGCGCTGGCCAACGAGGCCACCGTATGGGAAGACATCTCGGGCGGCCTGGACATCATCAACGTCGGCAAGTTCCAGATGGCCAGCCGCGCCTATGCCGGCCGCTTCAACTTCAACGGCCAGGACCAGCAGAAGAAGGTCGGCAACTTGTCGGGCGGCGAACGCGGTCGCCTGCACCTGGCCAAGACGCTGATCCAGGGCGGCAACGTGCTGCTGCTGGACGAGCCGTCGAACGACCTGGACGTGGAAACCCTGCGCGCCCTGGAAGACGCCCTGCTGGAATACGCCGGCACCGTGCTGGTCATCAGCCACGACCGCTGGTTCCTGGACCGCATCGCCACCCACATCCTGGCCGCCGAAGGCGACAGCCAGTGGGTGTTCTTCGACGGCAACTACCAGGAGTACGAGGCCGACAAGAAGAAGCGCCTGGGCGAAGAGGGCGCGGCGCCGAAGCGGGTGCGCTTCAAGGCGCTCAAGTAAGCGCACGGCACCGGGCGGCTTCGGGGCCGCCCGGGTGCGCCGGCATCGCTGCCACCAGGCTCCAGGGCCCGTGCCGCCGGCAGGCGTCGCGGGCCTTTTGCCGTGCGTCCCGGACGCGCGGACGCCGCGCAGAGGGGCGGCGGCCCGGTGGATCGCGGGAATTGAACCGTAAAACACGGTGAACTCGCCGATATAGTCCGAGCCCGGCGCGCCATACTCGGCGCCAGATTCCGGACCATGCCCATGCCCACCATCGAACAATTCATCGACAGCTTCCAGACCGCCGTGGACTTCCAGGAGCCCGTCGACGTGACCCCCGAGACCGAACTGCGCAGCCTGCCCGAATGGGACTCGCTGGCCGCCCTGGGCGTGATCGTGATGTTCGACGTGGAATACGGCAAGACCATCACCGGCGACGACCTGAAGAACTGCGTGACCATCGCCGACCTGTACAAGCTGCTCGGCTGACCATGGGCCTGTCCACGCTTCACCACGTGCGGCTGGCCGGCGTGGCCAGCTGCGTGCCGCGGCGGGTGCTGTCCAACCTGGAGGACTGCCCGCCCTCGATGCGCTCCGAGCGCGAGCGGCTGGTGCGCAACATCGGCATCCAGACGCGGCGCATCTGCCCCGACTGGCAGTGCTTCTCGGATCTGGCCTTCGAGGCCACGCAGAAGCTGCTCGACGCCCTGGACTGGAAGCGCGAGGAAGTGGACGCGCTGATCGTGGTGACCCAGTCGCCCGACTACCTGATTCCCGCCACGGCCATCATCCTGCAGGACCGCCTGGGCCTGTCGCACGCCACCATCGCCTACGACGTCAACCTGGGCTGCTCCGGCTACCCCTTCGGCCTGCACATGCTCGGCAGCATGATCGCCGCCGGCGCCGTCCGGAAGGGCCTGGTGCTGGTCGGCGACAAGTCGGCCAAGGTGGTCGATCCGCTCTTCTCCGACGCCGGCACCGCGACGGCGCTGGAGTTCTCGGCCGATGCGCCGCCAATGCATTTCGACCTCAACAGCGACGGCAGCGGCTACCGGGCCATCATGCTGCCCGCCGGCGGCCACCGCGAGCCCTACGGCGTGGAGCACCTCATTCCGACGCGCGACGAGCACGGCATGCTGCGCACGCCGGCGGACCTGATCCTCGACGGCCCCGCGGTGCTGAGCTTCTCGACCCAGCGCGTGCCGCCGGCCGTGGAGCGGCTGCTGGACTACGCCCAGGCCGACAAGGCGGGCGTGGACCATTTCGTCTTCCACCAGGCCAACCGGATGATCAACGAGACCATCCGCAAGAAGCTCGGCCTGCCGGCCGAGAAGGTGCCGTCCACGCTGCACGACCTGGGCAACACGAGCGGCGCCTCGCTGCCGGTGACCATGACCGCGCGCCTGCACGACCAGCTCGACGGCGGCCGCGCGCGCATGCTGCTCAGCGGCTTCGGCATCGGCCTGTCGTGGGGCTCCGTGCTGCTCGAGGTGGACGGCGCGCGCTTCATTCCGATGATCGAGGCATGAGCGCCGGCGCGGCCGATCCCTTCTCGCTCGCGGGCAAGCGCATCCTCGTCACGGGCGCGTCGTCGGGCATCGGCCGGCAGACGGCCATCGCCTGCGCGCAGCAGGGCGCCCAGGTGGTCTTCACCGGCCGCGACGCGGCGCGGCTGGCAGCCACGGCCGACGTGCTGGCGGGCGAGGGCCACGTCCAATGCGTGGCCGACCTGACGGTGCCCGAACAGCTCACGGCGCTGGCCGAGCAGTGCGGCGCCATCGACGGCGTGGTGCATGCGGCCGGCATCTCCCGCCTGGTACCGCTGCGCATGCTCAAGCAGGCCCATCTGGACGAGATGTTCGGCCACAACGTGTATGCGCCGATGCTGCTGACCCGCGAGCTGCTGGCGCGCCGGAGGCTGCAGCCCAAGGGCTCGATCGTTTTCGTCTCGGCGGTGGCCTCGCATGTCGGCCCGCTGGCCAGCAGCGCCTATTCGGCCAGCAAGGCCGCCTTGCTCGGCTGCATGCGTTCGTTGGGCCTGGAAGTGGCCAAGCAGGGCATCCGCGTCAACTGCATCGCGCCGGGCTATGTGCGCACGCCCATGCTCGACGGCCTGGCCACCGGCGGCCTGAACACCGACGACTATGCGGCGCTCGCGCCCCTGGGCATGGGCGAGCCGCAGGACGTAGCGCTCGCTGCCGTGTTCTACCTGGCCGACGCCAGCCGATGGATCACGCGCAACTACTTCGTCATCGACGGCGGGCTCACCGTGCCCATGGACATCTACGCATGACGGATCCGTTCTCGCTGCAGGGCAAGCGCATCCTGGTGACCGGTGCCTCCTCCGGCCTCGGCCGGCAGATCGCCATCTCGTGCGCGGCCCGGGGCGCCACGCTCATGCTGACGGGCCGCGATGCGACGCGCCTGGGCCAGACCTTCGACGCCCTTGCCGGCGCCGGCCATCAGAGCCTGGTGGCCGAGCAGACCCGCGCCGAGGAGCGCGAGGCGCTGGTACGCGCCGGCCCGGCGCTCGACGGCGTGGTGCACTGCGCCGGCCGCCAGATGCTTTCGCCCGTGCGCCTGCTCAGCGAGAAGCTGATGACGCAGATGTACGAGGTCAACTTTCTGGCGCCCGTCATGCTGACCCAGCAACTGCTGCAGCAGCGCAAGCTGCAGGCCCGCGCATCGGTGGTCTTCATGCTGTCCACCTCGGCGCACATCGGCACGCCGGCGGTCGGTCCCTACTCGGCGATGAAGTCGGCGTTGCTGGGCTTCATCCGCTGCATGGCCATGGAGCAGGGCAGGCACGGCATGCGGGTGAACGGCATCTCGCCCTCGGTCGTGCCCACGCCCATGTGGGGCGAGCACGACCAGACCGAACCGCTGCAGGCCCAGCGTGCCCGTCATCCGCTCGGCCTGGGTACGCCTGAGGACGTGGCCAACGCCGCCATCTACCTGCTGTCCGACGCCAGCCGCTGGGTCACGGGCACGAGCCTGGTGATGGATGGCGGCGTGGTGCTGTAAGCCTTCATCGACCCGCGGCCCACCCTCTACCCATGCGCTCCCGCATGCATCCCAGGTACTACCTGGACGACGCCATCTTCGAGCGCGAACAGCGCAAGATCTTCCGCAAGCTCTGGGTCTTCGCCGGCCTGAAGACGCTGCTGATGCGCCACCACGGCTTCATCACCCGCAAGATCGCGGGCGTCCCGGTGGTCATCCAGAACTTCAACGGCCGGCTCAAGGCCTTCGAGAACGTCTGCCTGCACCGCAGCGCCCTGATCCAGACCGAACCGGTGGGCTGCCGGCCGCTGGTGTGCGGCTACCACGCCTGGCGCTACGGCGAGGAGGGCGAGGTCGCGCACATGCCCGATGCGGACACCATCTACCGCCTGGAGCCCGAAGAGAAGTGCGGCCTGCGCCTGCGGCAGTTCGCGCTGCGCGAAGTGGGCAACCTGCTGTTCGTCAACCTCGATGCACAGCCGCTGCCCTTCGAGGAACAGTTCTCGCCCGAATTCATTGCCTCGCTGGAAAGCAGCTCGCTGGCCTACGACACCGAAGTCATGGTCACGACCTGGCGCGGCCAGTACAACTGGAAGCTGGCGTACGAGAACCTGCGCGACGGCAACCATCCGCGCTTCGTGCATCCGAAGACGCTGGCGAAGATCGTCGACTTCCGGCCGACGGTGGATGTGGCGCAGGGCACCGAAAGCACGCAGGCGCTGCCCGACACGTCCACCGATGCGGTGCGCCGGGAACTGCGCCGCTTCAGCTACGGCGGCTACGACACCGCCATCGACCGCATGCAGCGCTTCGGCTGGCACGACCTGGTCGAGCGCTGGGGAGACGAGGACGCGTACTTCAACTGGCTGGCCTATCCCAACCTGCACATCGCCAGCCCCAATGGTGGCCATTCCTTCACCATCGAGCACCACATGCCCGTGTCGCCCGGCGTGACGGACATGGAGGTCTACCGCTTCACCGCGCGCAAGAAGCAGCCCTTCGCCTTTTCCAATGCCGTGCTGCTGGCGGAGATGCACGGCAGCAAGGTGGTGACCGGCGAAGACGTCGCGATCATGGCGCAGGTGCAGGCGGGCCTGCATGCCGAGGCGCCCGTGCCGACCCAGGGGGCGTACGAGAGCATGAACCGGCTGGTGGAGCGCTGGTACTGCACCCTTATGGACACAACCTCGTCCGTCTGAGCACGGACATTGGCCAACCGACGCATGAAAGACTATTCACTCAAGAGCGGCGAGCGCTACTCGACGCTCGACACGGACCTCATCGGTGGCGATCACCTCTGGCGCTACCGCTACGCCGCTTCCCGGGCCAAGGCCCTGGGGACGCGGCCCTTCGGCGCGGACGTCTTCTGCGGCTCCGGCTATGGCTCGAAGATCCTGGCGGAAGGCACGGACGGCTTCGTTCTCGGCATCGATGGTTCGACGGAAGCCATCCAGAACGCGAACGACAAGGTGCTGCACCCGGGCATCCTCTACGCCGCCAAGACCTTTCCCTTCGACCTGCCCGAGCAGGCCTTCGACTACGTGGCGAGCATGGAGTCGTTGGAACACGTCAAGTCCTTCGACGCCTTCTTCCATGTGCTGGCCAAGTCGGTCCGGCGGGGCGGTCGCCTGTTCATCTCCGCGCCCGACGAGTCGGTGATGCCCTACACCGGCTACATCTGGCACCACAAGCATTTCGTGATTGGAGAGCTGCGTGCCATGGCGGCGCGCTGCGGCTTGCGGGAAGTCCTGGCCGTTTCCACCAACTGCCATGTGCTAAAGGACGGGAAGACGGCGCTGTTCTATCCCTACCAGCTGGACAGCGAGCGGTCGCTGCCGGTGGGCGAGGGCGACACCCTGTTCTGCGAATTCGAGAAGCTGTGACGCCATGAAGATCTACACGGCAGGCTGGGCGCTGGAGAACCCCGCCTTCAATGTTTTCAAGCGCTTCCTGCAGCGCAATGCCTCGCGTATCGAGGTCGGCGGCATCCTCTACCCCAAGCGCGTGCCCCCGAGCATCGAAGGGATCCCCGTGATCGAGTTTGCCGATGGGCGCACCCGCTTCGACGGGCCGCTGGTGGACTGCATGCATCGGGACAACAGCAGCCTGCGCGACGTCTTCGCGCGATGGTGCGAGGCGGAAGGCGTGCCGCTCATCTCGGCCCCGCAGCTCGTGAGTCGCCTCATTGCCGAGGACACCGGCGACACCTGGTGCCTGCCGTTCGAGGCGGTCTCAGGCGCCGACATTCGCGCACTGGCCGCCAAGCCGCTCCCGGGAATGATCGAGGGAAGGTTTGCCGATATCCGGTCCTGGCATCTGGCCCAGAAACTCCACGACATCCTGGCGTCGTCCCACTGGGACCGGCTGCTGGACTTCGACCAGGACGACACCCTGGACGCGGCCTTGCTGCGCACGGTCCAGGAACTCTGGACCACCCTGGCGCCGGCCCGCTGCCGGATTCTGGGCCCGGCCGCGCAGTTCCTGGACGTCCTGCTCGGGCTGATGCGGCACGGCCTCGATGTCTGCGACGTCGTCATAACCCAGTCGCAATGGCGCGCGCTGGGGCCGCGCGGCAGCTTCTACGTCTGCTGTTTCGGCGAGCGGCTCGTCGTGATCGACGACGAAGCGGCGCAGCCGCCCGCGCCCGGTGAATGGCATCTGAGCGATTCGCTCGACGCGCTGCTGTCGCGCACTGGGGTGGCCATGCCGTCCGGGCCCGTGGTCGTGCGCCTGCGCGGGTCGCTGGTCGACTACCACCGCATGGCGAGCCACTGGGCGGGCAAGGACTTCCGCGTGAGCCTGGTACAGCCGGACATCGTCACCGACCACCTCATCGCCACCGTGCTGTGCTGATGCGATGAGTGGCGCTGTCAAGTGGGCCGTGGGCGCGGGCGCCCAGCTGGAGCGGGCTTTCCATGGATGGGCCGGCGTGGCGGCGGGCGGACCGGTCGTCCGTGTGCCGATCCGGCAGGGGGCGGGCTACGAATTCGACTTCGCCGACGTCGATGCGCTCGATTCGGCTGCCGGCAGTGCCTTCGCGGCATTCGACGAGCGCTTCGGCAATTTCAAGCGGCTCGAGTTGATGGCGGCGTTGCTGGAAAGAGGCTTCAAGCTTCCGCCTTTCATCAGCCCGCAGGCCTGGGTGGAGCCCGAGGTGCGGGTCGAAACCAATGCCTTTGTGGGGGCCGGGGCGAGCGTCGGCCATGGCAGCCGCATCGGCTACAACAGCGCGCTGCTGCCGGGCGTCCGGCTGGGCTGTGGCGTGGTGCTCGGGCCCTCGTGCTGGCTCGAGCCGGGTGTCGTCGTCGGCGATGGTGCACGCATCGGGGCGCATTGCACGCTGCGCAGTGGCGTCATCGTCGCGCCAGGGGTTCGCGTGGGGCGCAGCTGCGAGCTGGGCTGGCCGCAGCGCTATGGGCAGGACGTCGCAGCCAAGACCATCTTCGATTGCCGCTACGACGCGCCGATCTTCACCTACGAGGGCTGACGGGTCGGCCCCCGGCCTGGGCGCGCTGACCGTGGTCAGGCGCCGTCGTAGATCCGCACCGGCAGGGGAAACAGCGGATCGATGAAGGTCCCGTCCGCCAGCGATTCGGCATAGGTGCCGGGCACATCGACCACGCAGTGCCGGCCGATGCGCAGGTCCGCGGCCAGGCGGACATCGGCGCCGATCAGCGCATGCGGCCCGACCTGCGTGCGGGCGCCCACGCTGGCCCCGGCACCCACCCAGCCGTGCGATCCCAGTTGTGCCCCCGCATCCAGCCGCACGCCGTCGCTCACGATGGTGTTGTGGCCGATGCGCACGCCGCGGGCCAGCAGCGCGCCGGCGCCAATCCAGCAGTTCTCGCCGATGCGAGCGTCGGGCGCGACGATGGCCGAGGGATGGCGCACGCTGGCCGCGCGGAAGCCGCGCAGGCGGGCCGTGGCATACACGTCCAGCCGCGCATGGTTGATGGCCTGGCTGTCCAGTGCGGCGAAGAAGGCCGTGCGGGTGGGGTCGACGCTGGCCAGCAGCGCCGCCGTCTGCGCGCCCGCATCATCGGTGGCGGTCAGCCGAAGCGTGTGCAGCAGGCGGCCTTCACCGACCAGCGGCCAGTGCGCCTCGATGGCGTCGAAGAGCTGGCCGACGCCGATCAGGGCCACGGCGGTGCTTGCGTTGGCGTTCACGCCGGGGCCTCCATCAGCCGGCGGTACACCAGGGCCACGCGGCGCAGCTGCACCTCGTAGGCGCCGTGGCGTGCGACCGGCCCGTCGGCATGCAGGCCGCGCTGCATGGCTTCCAGAATCGCGCGGTCCTCGTCCAGCACTTGCTTCTCGCTCCTGAGGTGGTCCCGCAGGATGGCCGGCAGCGCGGGGATGCGCTGCGTGGCGCGCGCGGTGCACAGCGTGAAGTGCACGTCGGTGCGGTCCGGCGCCACGGGGTCGAACTGCTGCACCAGGAAGACGTAGCCGCCCACCGAGATGAAGTTGACGTTCGGATAGAGGAAGTGGTTGTAGTAGACGTCCGCGTCGCCGAAGCGCGCCACCTGCGCATGCCAGGGCCAGGGCTGGATCTGCAGCGGCGTCTCGCTGGCATAGCTCAGCTCGCGCAGGTGCGCCGCCGTGACCGGCGGCTCGTCGGCCGGCACCCGCGGATCGTTGGCGGCGCCCTTGGCCATCAGCGGCCGGAAGCTGCGCGGATGCACGAAAGGCACGTGGTTGAAGTCGAGCACGTTCTCGAAGTTGAGCTTCCAGTTGTACGCCGAGGGCATGCGGGCATGGATGGCCTGCGTGCCGAAGTGGCCGCTGATCGCGGCCAGCGAGGCGCGCAGTTCGTCGCTGAACTGCTCCTCGATGGGCAGCGGTGCCGGGTCGAGGTTGACGAACACCAGGTTGCCGATGCATTCGACGGCGAACTCGTCCAGGCACAGCCGTTCGCGTTCGGCCGCGGGATAGTGGTAGAGCCGGTCTTCGCCGGGAATGCTGCGCACGCGGCCCTCGGCATCGAAGCGCCAGCCGTGGTAGCCGCAGACCAGCGTGCGGCTGCCGTAGGCCTCGGTCTGCAGCGGCGCCTGGCGGTGCGGGCACTGGTTGCGGAAGGCCTTGATCCGGCCTTCGAGGTTCTGCACCAGCACCGGCACGCCGCCGATGGTGCGGGTCAGGAAGCTGTCGGGCTCGGCCAGCAGCGTGCGCAGGCCGGCGAAGATCCACAGCCGGCGGAAGATGCGCGCCTGCTCCAGGGTAAAGACGGCCGGGTCGATGTAGTCGCGCTGGGGCAGGCCCGGATACATGGTGGGCACTAGCGGAAGCTGAAGCGCTTGGCCGGGTTGCCGAACACGGTGGTGCCCGGCGCCACGTTGCCGATCACCACGCTGCCGGCACCGATCGTCGCGCCATCGCCCACCTTCACGTCGGGCAGGATGGTGGCGTGCGGATGGATGGTGACGTTCTCGCCGATCTGCGCGCCGCCGCCGATGAACACGAAGCTGCCGATGGTGGTGTACGAGCCCACGTGCACGTCGTAGCCGACGATGGTGTTGGCCAGCACGATCACGAAGCTGCCCAGCTGCGCGTCGGCGCCGATCGAAACATGGTGCTCGAAGAGGCAGCCAACGCCCATGCCGACCCGGTCGCTGCGGTGCAGCTTGGGCATCAGGTTCATGAAGTCGGCGCCCTGCGCCAGCAGCGGCTCGGCGTAGCGGCGGCGCTGCGCCGGATCGCCCAGCGCGCACACCAGGATCTGGTGGGGCTCCCAGCGGAAGCTCGCGGGATCTCCCACGATCGGCAGGTCGGCCACCCGCGGCAGGCCGGGCCGGTTGTCGAGGAAGCCGCGCACCACCCATTCGGTGCCGTGCGCGGAGTCCGAGCGGGCGACGGAAGCCATGTTCCGGCCGAAGCCGCCGGCGTTGATGATGTAGACGTCTTTCATGGAGGCGAAGAAGCGATCAGCGCAGCGCGTCGGCGCAGGCCTGGATCAGCCGCTGCTGCTGCGCCGCGGTCATGCCGAGGAAGAAGGGCAGGCCCAGCACCGTCTGCGCCAGCTCTCGCGCGCGGGGCACGGCCAGCGGCTCGCACACCGGCTGCAGCGCGGGCATGTCGTGCAGCAGCGGCTGGTACCAGCGGCGGGTGACGATGCGCGCGGCGGCGCAGGCCTGTTCGAGCCGGTCGCGCGCCGCGCCGTCGCGCACGCGCAGGCACAGCGAGGTGGGCGCCAGCCGGTCGCCGCCGCCGCTGGCGGCCTGCCAGGCGACGGTACCGCCGGTGGCGTCGTCGATGCCGTGCATCAGCGCGGCCTGCAGGGCCTGGCGTTCGCGGGCATGCGCGTCCCACACGTCCAGCGAGGCCAGGGCCACGGCGGCGTGGAACTCGCTCATCTTGGCGTTGGTGCCGGCGGTGGCCAGGGCGCCGGGCGGCAGCGCCGCCTGCGGATCGAGGTTGATGCCGAAGTTGGAACGCTGGCGCACCTCGGCCGCCAGGCCCGGCCGGCTGGACACCACCAGTCCGCCTTCGCCGGCGGGCAGGCTCTTGGTGGTGTGCAGGCTGAACACGAAGGTGCCCTGGCCGTCCGCCAGCCACTGGCGGCCGAAGGCGGCCGCGGCATCGATGACCACCGGCAGGCCGGTGCGGCGCTCGAAGTCCAGCCAGGCCGCCGTGTCGTGCGGCATGCCGAAGGTGGCGACGGTGAGCACGGCCTGCACGGGCGTGGCCTGGATGGCCTGCTGCGCGATCTCGGGCGTCAGTTGCCAGCGGGCCGCATCGACGTCAGCCAGCACCGGCGTCAGGCCGGCGCTGACCACCGCGGTGGCGGTGGCGGCGAAGGTGAAGGTGGGCACCAGCACGCGGGCGCCGGCCGGCAGCCGCAGGGCGCGCAGCACCAGTTCCAGGCCCTGGGTGGCGTTGGCCACCGTGGCCACGCCCTCGCCGCCGATGCCGAAGCGCTCGGCCATGGCGGCCTCCAGCGTGCGCACCAGGGGGCCGAAGTTGGAGTAGTGCCGCGCCTCGTGCATGCGCGTGAGGTAGGGCATGAGCCGCGCCGGCGGCGGCATGTCGGGCACGAGCAGGGGCACCCACGGCAGCTCGGCGGTCGGCTCGGCCGGGCGTGCGGCGGCAGGCCGGCCGGCGGCAGCGCTTTCCGTCAGCGCGGATGCTGCCAGGAACGAGGAGGAAGCCGCGCCGGCATCGCCGCCGGTGCGGGCATCGTTCTGCTGAGCGGCCAGGCGGACCTTCATGCCGGCTGCGCGGCGTCGGTCGGTGCTGCGATCGCGCAGCGGGCGGCGTCGGACAGGTCGAGCCATCGCGGGGTTCCCTCCAGCCAGTTGAGCCACATCAATCGGAAGGCCTGCTCCAGCTCGCGGGTGCGGGCGGCATAGTCCATGAGCGGGCCGGCGAGCATGCGCGCGCGGGCCTCCTGCCTGAAGCGCAGCAGCCCATCGGGATCGTCCAGGCGGCGCAGCACGGCGGCCAGGTAGCCGTCCTCGTCGGTGGCCACGTCCTCGTGCAGGCCCAGGCCCTGCAGGGTGCGGGCGCTGCCGGCATCGACGCCGCGCTCGCCGTCCATGGCGATGACCGGCAGGCCCATCCACAGGGCATGCAGCGTGGTGGTGCCGCCGGAGATGGGGGCGGTGTCCAGGGCCAGGTCGGCGACGTGGCCCAGCTCCATGAACTGCTCCAGCGGCTGCTGGTGCATGACGAAGGTGCGCTCCAGCGGCAGGCCGGCGGCCTCCACGCGGGCCTGCATGGCGGCCTGGGCGGCCTCGGGCGTGCGCTCCTTGACCATGACGATCAATTGCGCCGCGGGCCGCGCGGCCAGGATGCGGGCCCACAGCGCCAGCATGGCGTCGGTGATCTTGGCGGAGTTGTTCAGCGAGATGAGGGTGGGATGGCCCTTGCGCAGCATCGGCGGCGCCTCGCACAGGGGTGCGTAGGGCGGGGGCGTGTAGCTGGCCATGCAGGGCACGCGGAAGAGCCGTTCGCTGTAGAAGGCCTCGTGGCCGGGCGGGGCGATGGCGGCATCGACGATGCGGTAGTCCATGGCCTTCATGCCCAGGGGGTGCATGAAGCCGAGCCAGGTGACCTGCACGGGGGCGGCGCGGCGGGCGAAGACGAGCAGGCGGTTGTCCTCGGTGTGGCCGGAGAGGTCCACCAGCACGTCGATGCCGTGCGAGCGGATCAGGGCCGTGAGCGCCGCGTCGTCCAGGCCGCGCACGTCGTGCCAGTGCGGCACGTGCCGCTGCATGGCGGCGGTGACGTCGTCGGGCTGGCAGACCGAGTAGACGTGGACCTCCACCTGGGCCGGGTCGTGGTGCTCGAACACCGGCGCCATGAAGAAGGCCACCGAATGGCTGCACAGGTCGCCCGACACGTAGCCCAGCCTGAGCCGCCGGTCCGGCCGCCGGTCGCGCACCACCAGCGGCGCGGCAGCGCGCGTGAGCGGGTCGGCGAAGCGCCGGCCCCAGTCGCGGTACACCGACAGGGTGTGCGCGGGATCGCTGCCGGCCTGGCTGTGCATGAAGCCGCGCAGCTGCCACATCGCGCCGATCGCATGGTGGCGGCACACCGTGTCGATGAGTTCCAGCGCGCGCGGCTGCTGGCCGACGTTGAAGAGGGCGAAGGCCAGGCCGTTCTGGGCCCATTCGCCGGCGGGGTCGAGCGTGAGCGAGGTCTCGAAGGCCTCGACCGCGTTCGTCCAGTTCTGCAATTGCACGAAGGTGTAGCCCAGGTGCATCCAGGCCTGGGCGGAGCGCGGGTCGTCGCCGATGGCCTGCGCGAACAGCCGCATGGCGGTGTCCAGGTCGCGGGCCTTGAAGGCCTGGCGGCCCCGGGCGAGGGCGGAATCGATGGACGATGCCGCCGCCTCCGGCTGGAGGAGGCTCGCGGGGCGGGGCAGGGCAACGGACATCGTCGGCAGCGTTTCGGGTGTCAGGTGATGGCGAAGGCCAGGGTGCGCAGCAGGGAGCGGTTGATCTCCTCCGCGCCCATGTCGAAGCGGGCGCGGGTGGCGCGCACCACGGCCGGGTTGTCCTGGCCCAGGGCCTGGGCCACCTGCAGCACGCTGGCATAGGCGCCGCTGCCGCGCAGGATGGCCTCGACCACGCGGTCGGGCAGCGACACGCGGCTGACCGACACGCGCATGGGTTCGTCCATCACCAGGTCGAGCTGGGCGAACAGGCCGCACAGGTAGACCTCGCGGCGCAGCTCTTCCTCCACGCCGGCTTCCATGAGCTGCGAGGTGAGGTGGGCACGCAGCACCATCGTGGTGTTGGCGGGCAGCAGGTTGCGGTCGTCGCTGGTGTGGGGCAGCTGCTCGGCCAGCCAGGTGTCGAGCGTGCGGTAGCCCAGCATCATCACGCCGTGGCGCAGCGAACTGATGCGCCGGCGCAGGCCCAGGCCGGCGGAGTTGAGATGCAGGAGCAGGCGGTAGGCCAGCGCCGGCTCCTGGCCGAACTGCAGTTCCAGCTCGTCCAGCGTCTGTTCGGATTCCAGCGCCTGCATGGTGCGCACCACGGCGCGGCGGGTGGGCGGCAGGGGCTGACCCTTGTTGCGGTGGAGCACGTCCTCGATGGGCCAGCCGGCCACGGCCCAGGCCGAGCGCTGGTCCAGCGCATGCTCGACCAGCGCCATGCTGGCGGCGCCGACGACGATCTGGTCAGGTTCGATGGGGCTGGCGGCCAGCTGCGCCTGCGCGGCGATGCGCTGGCCGGGCTGGCGCGGGTCGATCTCGCGGGCGCGCAGCACGGCCTGCAGGGCGGCGGCGGCATCGTCCACCTGCAGCTCCATGGTGCGCGGCGAGCTGCGGCCGGGAAAGTCGGGCCGGCGGCGGCCGGGGCCGCTGGCCGCGATGAGCACGGCGCCGCGTTCGCGCGCGGCCTGCGCGCTCTCGCGCAGTTCGTGCGGGTCGAGCCAGTCGACCGGCACCTCGATCATGGGCGACTCGCCGTCCGCATGCTCGAGCATGCCGGCCAGCAGGCGCGGCGAGCGCGGCGCCACCAGCAGCGTGGGCGACTCGGCCGTCCACATCTCGGTGAGCGTGCGCAGCAGGTGGCCGCCGTCGGCCTGCTCGCCGTCTTCGTAGGCGAGCAGCCGGATGCCGGCAAGCTCGCGCCTGCGGTTCCACAGGAGTTGGTAGCAGAGGGTCAGGCTGCCGAGGACGGATTGGGCCACGATGCAAGGGCAGGGCGCCGGACGGCCCTGGCCGGGGAAGTTGAAGAGGGACGGCGGCCCGCAGCGGGCGCGGCAGGCCGGGCGTCCATGGTATCGGCTCGGCAGGCCGCTGCGCAGCCCCTTTTGCAGCGGGTGCTCATGCAGCAACAACGGCCGTGGCCGTGTCCAGGTCGAGCCGGCGCGGCGATCCCTCCAGCCAGTTGAGCCACATCGATCGGAAGGCCTGCTCCAGCTCGCGGGTGCGGGCGGCGTAGTCCATGAGCGGGCCGGCGAGCATGCGTGCGCGGGCCTCCTGCCTGAAGCGCAGCAGCCCGTCGGGATCGTCCAGGCGGCGCAGCGCGGCGGCGACGTAGCCGTCCTCGTCGGTGGCCACGTCCTCGTGCAGGCCCAGGCCCTGCAGCGTGCGGGCGGTGCAGGCATCGACACCGCGCTCGCCGTCCATGGCGATGACCGGCAGGCCCATCCACAGGGCATGCAAGGTGGTGGTGCCGCCGGAAATCGGTGCCGTGTCCAGCGCCAGGTCGGCGACGTGGCCCAGCTCCATGAACTGCTCCAGCGGTTGCTGGTGCATGACGAAGGTGCGCTCCAGCGGCAGGCCGGCGGCCTCCACGCGGGCCTGCATGGCGGCCTGGGCGGCCTCGGGCGTGCGCTCCTTGACCATGACGATGAGCTGCGCCTCGGGCCGCGCGGCCAGGATGCGGGCCCACAGCGCCAGCATGGCGTCGGTGATCTTGGCGGAGTTGTTCAGGGAGATGAGGGTGGGGTGGCCCTTGCGCAGCATCGGCGGCGCTTGGCACAGGGGTGCGTAGGGCGGGGGCGTGTAGCTGGCCATGCAGGGCACGCGGAAGAGCCGTTCGCTGTAGAAGGCCTCGTGGCCGGGCGGGGCGATGGCGGCATCGACGATGCGGTAGTCCATGGCCTTCATGCCCAGGGGATGCATGAAGCCGAGCCAGGTGACCTGCACGGGCGCGGCGCGGCGGGCGAAGACGAGCAGGCGGTTGTCCTCGGTGTGGCCGGAGAGGTCGACCAGCACGTCGATGCCGTGGGAGCGGATCAGGGCGGTGAGCGCCTCGTCGTCCAGGCCGCGCACGTCGTGCCAGTGCGGCACGTCGGTCTTGAGCGCTTCGGTGTATTCGTCCTGCGGACCGACCGAATAGGCATGCACCTCCACCTGCGACGCGTCGTGGTGCCCGAACACCGGCGCCATGAAGAAGGCGATGGAATGCCGCCGCAGGTCGCCCGACACGTAGCCCACCCGGAGCCGCCGGTCCGGCCGCCGGTCGCGCACCACCAGCGGCGCCGCCGCACGGGTGAGCGGGTCGGCGAAGCGCGCGCCCCAGTCCCGGTAGACCGCCAGCGCGCGCTGCGCATCGTTGCCCGCATGGCTGTGCATGTAGGCCCGCATCTGCCACATCGCCGAATCGTGGGTGCGCGCGCACACTGCGTCGATCAGCGCCAGCGCCTCGTCGCGCCGGCCGCTGTTGTAGTGGGCGAAGGCCAGCCCGTGCTGGCCCCAGGCATGGCCGGGCTGCAGGGCCAGCGTGGTCTCCAGGCACATCGCGGCATTGGCCCAGTTCTCCAGCCGCAGGAAGGTGCGGCCCATGTGCAGCCAGGCGTCCACGTGCTTCGGGTCATGCCCGATGGCCACGGAGAAATGCTGCAGCGCCGCCTGCAGCCGGTGCGCGTCCACCTCGGCCAGCGCACGGTCGACCGCCTCGCGGGCCCGTTCGAAGGCCTCGCGGGCGGTGGGTGCGGCGGCTTCGGCGATGGCAGCGGTGGCGGACATGCGGCGGCTCAGCCGAGGTAGTTGAACAGCGACAGCTTCTGGATCTGGGCATAGGTGCCCAGCGCCGCTGAATAGAGCGTGTTCTGGCTGGAGATGTCCGACAGCACCTTGGCCGGGTCCACCTCCTCGGCGTTGGCGCGCACCTTGTCCAGCTGGTCGCTGGTGGTGGTCAGGCGCGAGCCGATGGTGTCGGCGCGGTTGAGCAGCTGGCCCGCCTGGCTGCGGGCGGCGGAGATGGCGTCCATGCTCGCGTCCACCTGCGCCAGGCCGAGCGACACGTTGTGGCCCGCTTTGCCGTTGTCGGCGCTGGCCACGCCGGCGATGGCCTGGTCGAGCACCGAGAACACGCTGGCACGGGTGGACGGCGTCACCGACAGCTTGTCGCCGTTGGTGGGCGTGCCGACCGGCGTGAAGGACAGGCCGTCGAAGCTCATCGTCTGGCCGCTCTTGTAGGCCGCGCCGCTGACCACCGCGCTGCCCGAGGTGGTGTCCACGATGTCGTAGGTGGCGCTGCCGTCCCCGGCCACGGCGAAGCGCACTTCGTAGTTGTGGCCGGTGACGGCGCCCGGGTCGATCACCTTGCCGGTGTCGGTGCGCACGCCCGTGCTGGTGCCCGTCTGCGCGACCTGGAACACGCCGTTGCCGGTGGGCACGTCCATCCAGGTGGCGAAGCCGTCGAGCCCGCCGGGCACACTGGTGTCGGTGGCCGAGGCCTGGCCCGTCATGCCCTGGTAGATGACGTTGCCGGCCACGTCCGAGAAGGGCCGCGAGGCGCTGCCCAGGCCGCCGAACAGGGGAATGCCGTCGGAATTGGTGGCGTTGGCATAGGACAGCAGCTGGTCGCGCAGCGCCGCCATCTGCGTCGCGATGGACTTGCGGTCGGTCGGCGTGATGGAGCCGCCGCCCGCCTGCACCAGCAGCGTGCGGAAGGACTGCAGGGCCGTCATGGCGTCGCCCAGCGTCGATTCCGCCGAGGTCATCGAGGTGGTCTGCGACTCCAGCGCCCGCTGCTGGGCGTCGAGCCGCGCCATGCGGGTGGTGGCGCGTTCGGCCTGGGCAGCGCCCAGCGGATCGTCGCTCAGGCTGTTGATCTTCTTGCCCGTGCTCATCTGCTGCTGCAGCCGCGCGATCTGCGCCTGCCGGTCCGCCAGCAGTTGGATGGACGTCTCGCGCAGGTTGGGCGTCGAAATCCGTTCTATCGTCATCTCAGTTCTCCACGGCGCTGCATGCCGCCCGCTTCGCATGAAACCGGCGCAGCGACGACGTTCGAAGGGCCGCGGAGCAGGCCACGCCACGGCACCCGAGGAACTGGCTTTGCCAGGCCTCCGGGTGCGCCCCCCTCCAAGCCGAAGGCGCCAGAGAGGGGGGAGTCGCGAAGCGGCATGGGGGGTGTTTCACTTCAAATTGCTCAGAAGCGCGTCGAAGATGTTCTGCGAGATCTGGATCACCCGCGCCGCCGCCTGGTAGGCCTGCTGGTAGCCCAGCAGCTTGGCAGCCTCCTCGTCCAGGTTCACGCCCGAGCTGTTGGCTCGCGAGGTCTCGGCGCTGGTGGCGATGGCCGAGGACACCTTGGCCGAATACTTGGCGCTCTCGGCGCGCACGCCCACGCGGGCCAGCAGGCCGGCGTAGCCGTCGGACAGCGGCGAGCCGTCGATCACCTTCTCGTCCGCCAGGCCCTGCATGGCCTTCGCGTTGCCGGCGTTGAGCGCCGTCATCGAGGCCGAGGCCGCCTCCACCTTCACCGTGTCGCCCGGCTTGGGCAGGCCGGTCAGCGTCAGCGACCAGCCGTTGAACTTGAGCGGCTCGCCCACGTTGTACGGCTGGTTGCTCAGGTTGCCGGTGCCCGGGCCGGTGATGTTGTAGGTGCCGTCCGCGTTGAAGGTGAGCGTGGCCGTGGCGGTGAGGTTGGCGTCCTGCGCATAGGCGTACACGCCCGACACCGACAGGCTGCCCTGGTTGTCCGAGCCGGTGCTGGCCTGCACCGGGCTGGCCGCCGCCACCGCGCTGGCCGAGCCCAGTCCCACCGACACCAGGCCGGCGGCATCGTCGAAGGGGGCGATGCGGTAGACGTCGCCCGGCGCGCCGGCGCCCGACTTGAGGTTGAACGTCAGCCCGTCCAGCTGCGCCGGCATGGTGGCGAAGGACGTGACCGCGTTGTCCGACATGCGCCGCACCTGGTAGCTGCCGTCGGACTGGACGGTCACCGCATAGGCGCTGGCGATCAGCGACGACACGTCCGACACGGCGCTGCCGATCACCGCGTTGCCGGTGTTGCCGCTGGCCGGGATCGAATCCGGCATCGGGATGGTGCCGAAGAGCTTGTTGCCCGTCTCGCCGTTCAGGCCCACGCCCAGCGAATGCTGGGTGTTCACCGTCGAGGTGAGCACCACCGCCAGGCGGCCGAGCTGGTTGCGGGTGTCGGGCAGGTCTTCGTTCAGAAAGCGCAGCTGGCCGGCCACGGCGCCCCCGCCCAGCGTGTCGGCGTCCAGCCGGGCGGTGACCGCGCCGCGCGAGATGTTGAGCGTGGTGGTGCCGTTGGCCGTGGTGCCCACCGCCACGTTGGCGGTGACGCTGCCCAGCACCAGCGCCTGGTTGCCGACGAACACCGACAGGCTGCCGTCGTCGGCCTCGATGGTGGCGGTCTGCACCTGGCCGTTGAGCTGGCCGATCAGCCGGTCGCGCTCGTCCAGCAGGTCGTTGGGCGGCTGGCCGGCACCTTTGGCGCGCTGGATCTGCGAATTGATCTTGCCGATGGACTCGGCCAGCTGGTTGATGGTGTTGACGGCCGTGCCCAGCTGCTCCACCGTGGCCTTGGCGCTTTCGTTGAGCTGCTGCTGCGTGCTGGTGAAGCGCGAGGCCAGCGCGCCGGCCTGCGTCAGCACCACGGTGCGCGCCGACAGGTCGGTGGGCGCGCGCGAGACGTCGGTGAAGGCGTTGAGCAGCGAGTTCATCGCCGAGCCCAGGCCGCTGGCCCCCGTCTGGAACAGCGGCTCGATGGAGGTGAACTGGTTGGCCCGCGCCTGGTCCGCCGCCGACACGGCCGAGGCCTGGTTGGCCTGCCGCGTCAGGTAGCCGTTGTAGGCGCGGTCGATGGCGACCACGCGCACGCCGTTGCCCAGGTAGCCGCCGTCCGACGGCGTGCCGATGGCCTGCTGCTGCACCACCGACTGGCGCGAGTACGACACGCTGCCCGCATTGGCGACGTTGTTGCCGGTGGTGGTGAGCGCGGCCTGGTTGGCCAGCAGGGCGCTCAGACCGGTGTTGAGAAGGCCGCTCATGTGCTTTGCAGGCGCTGCTGGGCGGCCAGGGTGGCGTCGATGGCGCGGCCGAGCTTGCGGGCATAGGCCGGGTCGGTGGCATAGCCGGCCTTCTGCAGGTGCGCGGCGTAGGCGTGGGACGAATGGGTGCTGGCGCGGGCCTGCGCATAGCGCGGGTTCTCGCCGATCAGCCGTGCGTAGTCGCGGAAGGACTCCTCGTAGGAGTCGTAGGCGCGGAACTTGGCCTTGACCTTGCGCGCCTCGCCGTTGATGTACTCGGTGGTCGTCACCGTGGCCACCTTGCCCGTCCAGCCGGCCGTGGCCTTGATGCCGAACAGGTTGTGCGCGCTGCTGCCGTCGGCATTGCGGATCTCGCGGCGGCCCCAGCCGGTCTCGTGGCCGGCCTGGCCCATCATGAAGGCGGCCGGAATGCCGGAATCCTGCGCCACGCGCTCGGCCGCGTCCTGGTGGCGGGCCACGAAGTCGCTCTGGCTGGCGGTGGCCGGCGCGCGGGCCTTGCCGATGCCGCCCATGCCGGCCAGCGAGATGGTGGAGGGCGCCTGCTGGCCCTGGATCTGCTGCGACAGCTGGCGGGCGATGGCGTCCGACAGGCCGCCGGGGCGGCCGGACATCTGCACCGCCAGCTGCTGGTCGAGCAGGTCGGTGCCCAGCTTCTCGCCGTCGCTGTCGAGCAGGCCCGACTTGGTGGAGGCCTCGCGCATGCTCTTGATGAGCTCGCGCATGAAGAGCGATTCGAACTGCTTGGCGGCCTCGCGCACCGCCTTGGGGTCGCTGCTGTTGGCGTACTTCAGCGCGTCCAGCGAGCGCGCATCCGCGGCCAGGCCGTTCGAGGTGGAGACGCCGAGGCTCATCGCGATGCCGCCTTCAGATGACTTCGAGCTCGGCGTTCAGCGCGCCGGAGGCCTTGATGGCCTGCAGGATGGCCAGCATGTCCTGCGGCGTGGCGCCCAGCGCGTTGAGCGCGCGCACCACGTCCGCCAGCTTGGGCGAGGCCGGCACCTGGTACAGGATGCCCGGCTCCTGCTTGATCTGGATCGAGGCCTGCTCGCCCACCACCGTCTGGCCGCCCGACAGCGGCGCCGGCTGGCTCACCACCGGCTGCGAACTGATGGTGACCGACAGGTTGCCGTGGGCGATGGCGCAGGGGTTGAGCGTCACGGCCTCGTTGAGCACGATGGAGCCGGTGCGCGCGTTGATCACCACCTTGGCGGCCGGTGCCGCCTGTTCCAGCGTGATCTCCTCGAGCTGGGCGATGAAGCTCACGCGGGCGTCGGCGTCGCCGGGAGCGCGCACCTGCACCGTGCGGCCGTCCATGGCGCGCGCCATGCCGCTGCCCATGCGGCGGTTGATGGCGTCGGCCACGCGGCTGGCGGTCTGGAAGTCGGCCGCGTTCAGGCCCAGGTTGATGCTGTTGCCGTCGAGCAGTGGCGTGGGCACGGCCCGTTCCACCTGCGCGCCCTCGGGCACGCGGCCCGCGCTCAGGTGGTTGATCTGCACCTTGCTGCCGGCCGCCGCGGCGCCGGCGCCGCCC
>NZ_LDSL01000055.1 GCF_001476815.1 Pseudacidovorax intermedius
CGGCGCTGGCCAGCGCCGAGCACCAGTGGGGCGACGGTATGCAGAGCGAGGAGCCCAATGCCCGCTTCCGCGAGGCGGTGCATGCCTGGCGCGGGGCTGCGGCCGGCGAGCGCCTGGTGGCGGCGCGGCATGCGCTGGAAAGCGGGCGGGCGCTGATCACCCGCATCGGCAACCAGTCCAACCTGATCCTCGATCCGGACCTGGACAGCTACTACACCATGTCGCTGCTGCTGCTGCGCTTTCCGGAGCTGATGGAGCTGGGCGCCGCCATGCGCGAGCAGCTGCTGGCCCACCGCCAGACCCGCACCGCCACCGAGCGCACCGAGTCCAACACCCGTTACTTCATCCTCGAAGGCCGGGTGGACGCGGTGGCCGCCGCCATCCGCAGCGACTATGCCGAGGCCTTCGCCGCCGCCCGCGGACCGCTGGCCGAGCGCCTGGGCGGCTCGCGCGACGACCTGGCCGCCGCCATCGAGGACTTCCGCCGCGCCGCACGCGCCGCCCAGGAGCAGCCGGGACTTCCCCTGGAGAGCTTCGACGCCGCCCAGCAGGGGCTGTTCACCCGGCTGGATACCGCCTGGAGTTCGGCCGACAGCGCCATGAACGGCCTGCTCGCCACGCGCGAGCATTTCTTCTTCACCCGCATGTGGCTGCACCTGGGCACGGCGCTGTTCCTGCTCATGCTGATCCTGACCGCGGTGTTCTTTGTCGCGCGGCAGATCTCCCTGCCGCTGCGCCGCCTGTCGGACGTGGTGGACACGGTGCGCCGCACCGGCGACCACACCCTGCGGGCCCAATGGCACAGCGGCGACGAGATCGGCCGGCTGGTGCTCGGCTTCAACGACATGCTGGCCCAGCTGGACCGCGAGCGGCAGATCCAGCAGGAGCTGGCCGCCTCGGCCCGCGCCGCCGATGCCCAGCGCGAGTTGGTGGAGGCGATCCCCATCCCGCTGATGGTGACATCCATTCCCGGGCACGAGGTGCTCAACGCCAACCCCCCGGCACAGGCCTGGCTGGAGGGCCGGGCCCAGGACCCCTGGGCGCAGGGCCTGGAGCCGGGCGTGCGGGCGCGCTTCTTCCAGCAGCTGGCGGACCGGCGGGCGGTGGACGAATTCGAGGTGCGCTGGCAGGGCAGCGGCATGCCCAGCTGGGCGGTGCTGTCGGCCCGGCTCATCCAGTACCAGGGCCAGGCGGCGATGCTCACCGCCTTCACGCCCATCAACCAGCTCAAGCACATGGAGCAGCGGCTCAAGCTGTGGGCCAAGGTGTTCGAGGCCTCGTCCGAAGGCATCCTCATCATCAACGCCGAGCACAGCATCATCACCGTCAACGCGGCGCTGTGCCGCGGCACCGGCCACGACCTGGCCGACCTGGTGGGCCAGAGCCCGGGGATGCTGCTGGGCGAGGACCGGCCGATGCTGCAGAACCTGTGGCCGGCGCTCGACAAGCGCGGCGCCTGGCAGGGCGAGGTGACGATGCGACGGCGCGACGGCCAGGTCTACCCGGCCTGGATCGTCGCCAGCGTGGTGCGCGACGGGCCGGACCGCATCTCGCACTACATCTTCACCTCCATCGACATCAGCGACCGCAAGCGCAGCGAAGAGCGCATCCGCTACCTCGCGCTGCACGACGTGCTCACCGGCCTGCCCAACCGCTCGCTGTGCGCCGAGCGGCTGCGCGAGGCCATCGAGCGGGCCCAGGCCAGCGGGCAGCAGGTGGGCGTGCTGTTCATCGACCTGGACCGCTTCAAGACCATCAACGACTCGCTGGGCCACCACGTGGGCGATGCGCTGCTGCGCTCGGTGGCCCAGCGCTTCGCCGACTCGGTGCGGCCGGTGGACACCGTCAGCCGCCTGGGCGGCGACGAGTTCATGGTCATCCTCGACGGCGTGACGGACACGCGGGAGCTCGAGGCGGTGGTGGAGCAGCGCATCCTGCCGGCCGTGCGCGAGCCGCACGACGTGCACGGTTCGCAGCTGTACGTGTCGTGCAGCGTGGGCATGGCGATGTACCCGGAGGACGGCGCCGACATCGACACGCTGATGCGCCATGCCGACATGGCCATGTACGACAGCAAGTCCAGCGGCCGCGACACGGCCCGCTTCTTCACCCCGTCCATGAACGACAAGGCGCAGCAGCGCCAGCGGGTGGAGTCCTGCCTGCGCCATGCGATCGAGCGCGACGAGCTCTGGCTGGCCTACCAGCCGCGCATCGACGCCGCCACGGGCCGCATGGTGGGCGTGGAGGCGCTGCTGCGCTGGGAGAGCAGCGAGCTGGGCCTGGTGCCGCCGGCCGAATTCATTCCCATCGCCGAGGAGAGCGGGCAGATCGTGGCGCTGGGCGACTGGGTCATCCAGCAGGCGTGCGCCCAGCACGAGGCCTGGCGCCGCGCCGGCCTGGGCGCGCTGACGGTGTCGCTCAACATGTCGGCGGTGCAGCTGCGCACCAGCGGGGTGCCCGAGGTGCTGCGCAACGCGCTGGCCCGCCACCAGGTGGACCCGGCGCTGCTGGAGGTGGAGCTGACCGAATCGACGCTGATGGAAACGGCCGAGGAGACGATGACCCAGCTGCATGCGCTGAAGACGCTGGGCCTGACGCTGGCCATCGACGACTTCGGCACCGGCTATTCCAACCTCAGCTACCTCAACCGCTTCCCCATCGACAAGCTGAAGATCGACCGTTCCTTCGTGCAGCAGATGCTGGAGGATCCGGCCCAGCTGGCCATCGCGCGGGCCATCATCGGCCTGGGCCACACGCTGGGCCTGCGCGTGGTGGCCGAGGGCGTGGAGCGCCCGGAGCATGCGCGCATGCTGCACGCCGCCCAGTGCGACGAACTGCAGGGCTACCACTACGCCCGGCCCATGCCGCCGGACGCGCTGGAGGCATGGCTGCGGGACCGGCAGCCGCAGGCGCTGGTGGAGGCTGACGGCTGAGAAGGTGCGGACGGGCCGGCACTGCCCGGTTGCCCGGCATCCGCTGCGCCCTCAGTGACCGGGGGCGGCGCATTCCGGCGCCACGCGGTCCAGCGCGCGCGCCAGCTGTTCGGTCAGGCGCCAGGCATAGGGCGCCGCCGGGTGCACGCTGTCGACCATGTCCGCCGGGTCGAAGCGCACCGAGCCCCAGTCGGCGAAGGTACTGCCGGTGTCGGACGCGACGCGGCGCGCGATGGCATCGTTCGCATCCCGGCCCGGCAGCACGCCGTTGACGCGCGACAGGCCGGTGATGACCACGGCCCGGCCCTGGGCCTGCGCATGGGCCACCATGGCCCGCAGTGCGCGTTCGTAGGCATGGCCGTTACCGGCGTCGTTGATGCCGTACTGCAGCACCACGATGCGGGTCCTGAAGGACAGACGCAGGAACTGCGGCTCGCGCGCATGCGCACGGTCGCCGGGCACCGAGTTGTCCTCCACCGCATACCGCGGCCGCAGCCTGCGGAGGATAAGGGCCGGCGGGTCGGCCGAGCGCTGCGTGATGTCGTGGCCGCCGTTCAGGATGGAATCGCCCCAGAGCGTGACGCTGCAGTCGGGCTGGAACTGCAGCTTCTGCTGCCGGCGCCACTGTTCCTCGTCCTGCGGCGAAGCGTTGCGCCATTCCACACGGCTGGGCGCGCAGCCCGTCATGCCCGCCACCATCACGAATAGCGGCAGCAGGCCCACGGCCGTGCGAAGCCGGCCGGCCTTTCGATGGTTCATTGCCCTGACTCCCTGATTGATCTCGCTGCCACGGGGCTGCAGCAGCGGGGCCGGTCATGCGCCGGCCGGGAGGGATGTTAGGGGCAAATGTGGGAGGGTTGGAGGCGCTGCCGGCTCGCGCTCGGACAGGCCTGCCGGCGCGAGGCCGTTCGGCCGGCAGGTGGCGCGACGGGCGGATCAGCGCGCCGACGAGGCCCGCGCAACATCCGCAGGCACGCGCAACCAGTCCGCCTCCCAGCCACCGCCCAGCGCCTGGATCAGCGCCACCGCCGCCGCCTGGCGCGACAGCTGCACGGTCAGCAGGCTGCGCCGTGCCGACAGGGCCGAGGCCTGGGCCGAGACCACGTCGGTGTAGTTGACCTGGCCGGCGCGGTAGCGGTTGAGGATCTGCTGCTCGGTGAGGTCCGCGGCCTGCGAGGCCTGGCGCAGCAGCCCTTCCTGCTCGCCCAGCGCGGCCGTGGCGCTGAGCTGGTCCTCCACGGCCTGGAAGGCGGTGAGCACCGTCTGCCGGTAGCTGGCCACCGCGCCCTGGTAGGCGGCGCCGGCGGCATCGACCTGCGCGGCGATGGCGCCGCCGTCGAACAGCGTCTGCGCCGCCGACACGCCCAGCGCCCACAGCAGGTTGGAGGCATTGAACAGCTCGCCCACGCGGCTGGCGCTGCCGGTGACCGAGGCGCTGAGGTTCAGGCTCGGGAAGTAGGCGCTGCGGGCGATGCCGATCTGGGCATTGGCGCGCGCCATGGCGCGCTCGGCGGCGGCGATGTCGGGCCGGCGCTGCAGCAGCTCACCCGGCAGGGCGAGCGGCACCGCGGGCACCACGGGCCGCCAGCCGGCCACCGCGTCGATGCGGAAATCGGAAGGCGGCACGCCCACCAGCACGGCGATGGCGTGTTCGAGCACGGCGCGATCGCGCACCAGCCCGGCCCGGTCGGAGCGGGCGCTGACCAGCTGGGTCTGCGCCTGCAGCACGTCGGTCTGCGCGGCGATGCCGGCGTCGTAGCGGTTGCGGGTGATGGTGAGCGAGCGCTCGTAGCCTTCGAGCGTGCGGTCCAGCAGCGCGATCTCGGCATCGGTAGCACGCAGCTGCAGGTAGTTGGTGGTCAAGGCCGCGACGGCCGACAGCCGTGCCGAGGCCAGGTCGGCCTGGCTGGCCTGCGCGCTGGCGCTGGCGCTCTGCACCGACAGGCGCAGCCGGCCCCACAGGTCCGGCTCCCAGCTGGCCGTGAGGCCCGCGGAGAAGGCGTTGGCCGGCCGCGTGCCGTTGTCGCTGCGCACCGGGCCGCTGCGCCGGCCGCTGCCGCTGGCCGACAGGGCCGGCAGCAGCGAGGCGCGCTGCTCGCGCACCAGCGCCTGGGCCTGCGCGTAGGCGGCCACGGCCACGGCGATGTTCTGGTTGGACAGCTGCACGCGCTCGGCCAGCGCGTCGAGCTGCGCGTCGCCGAAGCGCTGCCACCAGGGCCCGCGGTCCAGCGCGTCGCCGGGCGTGGCGGGCAGCCAGCCGGCGGCGGTGGGCGCCTCCTTGAAGGCGGCGGGCGCGGCATCGGCCGGCGGCACGTAGCGCGGGCCGACGGCGCAGCCGGCCGCCAGCATGGCGGCGGCCGGCAGGGCCAGCAGCAGGCGCCGGCGGCCGGCCGGGTCGGTGGGGACGGGACGGGTCTTCATCGGTTCGGAGCGGGTTCGTGGATGCCGATGGGCGGCACGCGGCCGCCGCCGGGACGCAGGCGGTCCATCAGCACGTAGATGACGGGCACGGTGAGCAGCGTGAGCAGCTGGCTCGCGACCAGGCCGCCGATGATGGTCACGCCCAGCGGCTGGCGCAGCTCCGAGCCGACGCCGAAGCCGATGGCCAGCGGCAGCGCCCCCAGCATGGCGGCCAGCGTGGTCATGAGGATGGGCCGCAGGCGCAGCAGGCTGGCCTCGCGCACCGCCTCGGCGGCCGTGAGGCCGCGCTGGCGCTGCGCCTCCAGCGCGAAGTCGATGATCATGATGGCGTTCTTCTTGACGATGCCGATCAGCAGGAAGAGGCCGATCAGCGCCATGATCGACAGGTCCATGCGCAGCATCAGCAGCGCCAGCACGGCGCCGACGCCGGCCGAGGGCAGCGTGGTGAGCACGGTGACGGGATGGATCAGGCTTTCGTACAGGATGCCCAGCACGATGTAGATGACCACGATGGCCGCCACGATCAGCAGTGCCTGCTGGTTGCCGCTCTGCTGCGCCGCGCGGGCCGTGCCGCCGAAGCTGCCGCGCACGTTGATGGGCAGGGCAACGTCGTTCTCGGCCTGCCGGATGGCGGCCTGCGCCTCCTGCAGCGTCACGCCGTCGGGCAGGTTGAAGGAGATGGTGCTCGACAGCTCGGTGTCCTCGTGGCTGATGGCGCTGGGCACGGCCCGCTCCTGCAGCGTCGCGATGGCCGACAGCGGCACCATGGTCGTGGGCGTGGTCACCAGGGCCTGGCCGGTGGAAGCGCCGCGCTGCCCCGGGTTGGCCGAGGTGGTGGTGGAGGTGCCGGTGCTGGTGTCAGTGGTGGCCTGCAGCGAGGTGCTGCCGGTGCTGCCGTCGGCATTGGTCACGCTGCGCAGCGTGGAGGGCACGTACAGGTCGCGCAGGGCCAGCGGCGAGGTCTGGAAGCGCGGCGCCCATTCCATGATCACGGAATACTGGTTGAGGTCGTTGTAGATGGTGGCCACCGAGCGCTGGCCGAAGGCGTTGTAGAGGGCGCTGTTGAGCGCCGTGGTGTTCACGCCCAGGCGCGCGGCGGCGTCGCGGTCCACCGACAGGAAGGTCTCCACGCCGTTGTCGCTGGTGCCTTCGCCGTCCACGTCGGTCAGCTGCGGCAACTCGGCCAGCCGGGCCGTGAGCTTGGTGGCGGCGGCGCGCAGGTCGGTGATGTTGTCGGCCCGCAGGGTGTACTGGTAGGTGGCGTTGCTCTGGCGGCCGCCCATGCGCAGCTCCTGCACGGGCCCCAGGAAGACGCGCAGGCCGGTCAGCTGGTTGAGCTGCGGCCGCAGGCGGTCGATCACGGCCTGCGTCTTCACGCCGCGCTCGGCCAGCGGCTTGAGGTTGACGAACATGAAGCCGCCGCCAGCGCGCGTGCCGCCGGTGAAGCCCACCACCGTGTCCACCGCCGGATCGGCCTTGATGATGTCCACCGCCTGCGTGAGCTTGGCCGACAGCGCCACCGAGGAGATGCTCTGGTCGGCGCGCAGGCCGGCGTTGATCTGCCCGTTGTCCTGCTGCGGGAAATAGCCCTTGGGCACGTGGATGAAGAGGTACACGTTCAGGCCGATCACCACCAGCAGCGAGACCACCACGATGGCCTTGCTGGCCAGCGCCCAGTCCAGGCTGCGCGCATAGCCGCGCATCACGCCGTTCCACAGCCGGTCGCCCCGGCGGCCCAGCCAGGCGCTCACCGGGGCCCAGCGGCGGCCGATGGGCCCGGGTGGGCGGCGCCGGTACCAGCCTTCCGCGCGCAGCAGCGCCGCGCACATCATCGGCGTGGTGGTGAGCGAGATGACCAGCGAGATCAGCACCGCCACCGACAGCGTGACGGCAAACTCGTGGAACAGCCGCCCCACCTGCCCGCCCATGAACAGCAGCGGGATGAACACCGCCACCAGCGACAGGCTGATCGACAGCACGGTGAAGCCCACCTCGCGCGCGCCCGCCAGCGCCGCCTGCAGCCGGCCCATGCCGTTCTCGATGTGGCGCTGCGTGTTCTCCAGCACCACGATGGCGTCGTCCACCACGAAGCCGGTGGCCACCGTCAGCGCCATCAGGCTCAGGTTGTTGAGCGAGAAGCCCAGCAGGTACATGACGCCGAAGGTGCCCAGCAGCGACACCACCGTGGCCACCGTCGGGATGATGGTGGCCCGTGCCCGGCGCAGAAACAGGCCCACCACCAGCACCACCAGCGCGACCGAGATCATGAGCGTGAACTCGACCTCGTGCAGCGCCGCGCGGATGGAGGCCGTGCGGTCCGAGGCGACCTGCACCTCGATGTCCTGCGGCAGCTGCGCGCGCAGCTCGGGCAGCAGGGCGCGCACCGAATCCACCGTCTCGATCACGTTGGCATCGGCCTGGGCGCGCAGCAGCACCACGATGGCCGGCTGGCCGTTGAACAGGCCCAGCGTGCGCGTGTTCTCCACGCTGTCGATCACCTCGGCCACGTCCTTCAGGCGCACGGCAGCGTTGTTGCGCCAGGCGATCACCAGGTCGCGGTAGTCGGCCGCGCGCAGGCCGGGCGAGGGGGTGTAGATCTGCAGCCGCCGGTCGGCGCTCTCGATCACGCCCTTGGGCCGGTTGGCATTGTTGGCCTGGATGGCGGCCCGCACGTCCTCGGTGCTGATGCCCATGTTGTTGAGGCTGAAGGGCTCCAGCTCCACCCGCACCGCCGGCAGCGAGCCGCCGCCGATTTCCACGTCGCCCACGCCCTCCACCTGCGACAGGCGCTGGCTGACGATGTTGGAGACGGTGTCGTAGATCTGGCCGGGCGTGCGCGTCTTGGACGTCAGCGCCAGGATCATCACCGGCGCCGCCGCCGGGTTGGCCTTGCGGTAGGTCGGGTTGCTGCGCAGCGTGGCGGGCAGGTCCACCCGCGCGGCATTGATGGCGGCCTGCACCTCGCGCGCGGCCTCGTCGATGTTGCGGTCCAGGTCGAACTGCAGCGTGATGCGGGTGGAGCCCACCGAGCTGGTGGAGGTCAGCTCGTTCACGCCCGGAATCACGCCCAGCCGCCGCTCCAGCGGCGTGGCCACGCTGCTGGCCATGGTGTCGGGGCTGGCGCCGGCGATGCTGGCGCTGACGGTGATGACCGGAAAGTCCACCTTGGGCAGCGGCGACACCGGCAGCTTGAAGAAGGCCAGGATGCCCGCCAGTGCGATGCCCAGCGTCAGCAGCACCGTGGCCACCGGCCGCAGCACGAAGGGGCGCGACAGGTTCACGCGCGGGCCTCCGGCGCCGTGCCCGCGTGGGCCTGGCCGTCGTCCGCGCCGTCCTCGTCATCCGCATCGCGGCGGCGTGCGAAGCGCCGGCCCAGCCGGTCGAAGGCCAGGTAGATCACCGGCGTGGTGAACAGCGTGAGCAGCTGCGACAGCACCAGCCCGCCAAAGATCGCCAGGCCCAGCGGGCGCCGCAGTTCCGCCCCCTCGCCGAATCCCAGCATCAGCGGCACGGCGGCGAACAGGGCCGCCAGCGTGGTCATCAGGATGGGGCGGAAGCGCAGCAGCGCGGCCTGGCGGATGGCCTCCTCGGGCGACTTGCCTTCGTGCCGTTCGGCCTCGATGGCGAAGTCGATCATCATGATCGCGTTCTTCTTGACGATGCCGATGAGCAGGATGATGCCGATGAGCGCGATCACGCTCAGATCGTAGCCGCCCGCCATCAGGATCAAGAGCGCGCCCACGCCGGCCGAGGGCAGGGTGGAGAGGATCGTCATCGGGTGCACGTAGCTCTCGTACAGCACGCCCAGCACGATGTAGACGCACACTACCGCCGCCAGGATCAGCCACAGCTGGCTGGTGAGCGAGTTCTCGTAGGCCCCCGCCGCGCCCAGGAAATGCAGCTGGATGCCCGCCGGCAGGCCGATCTCCTTCGCCGCGGCGCGGATGGCCGACACCGAGCGGCCCAGCGCCACGCCGTCGGCCGTGTCGAAGCCCACGGTGGCGGCCGGGTACTGCGCCACGCGTGTGATCTGCAGCGGTGCCGGCTGCTCGCGCACGGTGGCGAAGGCCGACAGCGGCGTGGCGGTGCCGCCGCCGGTGCGCAGCTGCAGGCTGCCCAGGCCCTGGGGCGTGTCCAGGCCCTCGCGCTGGGCCTCCAGGATCACGCGGTACTGGTTGGTCTCGGTGAAGATGGTCGAGACGATGCGCTGGCCGAAGGCGCTGTAGAGCGAATCGTCCACCGAGCTGGCCGTGACCGACAGGCGCGAGGCCGTGTTGCGGTCGATGTCCACATAGGCCGCCAGCCCCTGCGCGCCGGCGTCGGTGGTGGCGTTGCGCACCAGCGGTTCCTGCGCCAGCCGCTCGACCAGCTTCCTGGCCCAGGTGTTGACCGTCGCCGTGTCCGAGCCTTCGAGCGAGACGCGGTATTCGGTGGGGCCGGATTCGGCGTCGATGGTCAGGTCCTGCGTGGGCTGCAGGAAGAGGCGCACACCCGCCACCTGGCTGCGCACGACCTCGGTCAGGCGCTTCATCACCACGTCCTGCGCCTCGCGGCCCTGGCGCAGGTTGATCAGCATGCTGCCGGTGTTGAGCGCCATGTTGCTGGCCCCGTCCACCCCCACCACCGAGCTCACGCTGCGCACGTCGGCATCGGCCAGCACGACGGCGGCGGCGCGCTCCTGCAGCTCGGCCATGCGGGCGAAGGAGACGTCCTGCGCCGCCTCGATGCGCGCCTGCAGCTGGCCGGTGTCCTGCGTGGGGAACAGGCCCTTGGGAATGACCACGTACAGCAGCGCCGTCAGCGCCAGCGTGGCCACCGCCACCACCAGCGTCAGGCCCTGGTGGCGCAGTACCCAGCCCAGGCCCACGTCGTAGCGGGCGATCACGCGGTCGAAGAAGCGCTGCACCGTCCGGCCCAGCCGGCCGCCGCTCCTGGACTCCGGCTCCAGCCAGCGCGCGGCCATCATCGGCACCAGCGTGAGCGAGACCACGGCCGAGATGAGGATGGTGATGGCCAGCGTGACGGCGAACTCGCGGAACAGCCGTCCCACCACGTCCTGCATGAACAAAAGCGGGATCAGCACGGCGATCAGCGACACCGTCAGCGAGATGATGGTGAAGCCGATCTGCGAGGCGCCGTCGAGCGCGGCGCGGAAGGGCCGCTCGCCCTCCTCCAGCTTGCGCGCGATGTTCTCGATCATGACGATGGCATCGTCCACCACGAAGCCGGTCGCGATGGTCATGGCCATCAGGCTCAGGTTGTTGAGCGAATAGCCCAGCAGGTACATGGCGCCCGCCGTGCCGATGAGCGAGATGGGCACCGCGATGCTGGCGATGAGGGTTGCGCGCAGGCTGTGCAGGAAGAAGAAGATGACCAGCACCACCAGCACCACGGCCAGCACCAGTTCCATCTGCACGTGCTCGACCGAGGCGCGGATGCCGGAGGTCCGGTCCGACAGCACCTCCACCCGCACGTTGGCCGGCATGGCGGCCTGCAGCTCGGGCAGGCGGGCGCGGATGGCGTCCACCGTGGAGATCACGTTGGCGCCCGGCTGGCGCTGCACGTTGACGATGATGGCCTGGCGCAGCGAGCCGTCACCTGCGCCGTTGGCCTGGGCCGCATCCTCCTTGAGGCCGGCCCAGGCGCCCAATTGCGCGTTCTCGGCGCCGTCCACCACGCGGGCGACGTCGGCCAGGCGAACCGGCGCGTTGTTCTTCCAGGCGACGATCAGCTTCTTGTAATCGGCGGCGGTGAGCAGCGCGTCGTTGGCATTGATGGTGTAGGAGCGCTGCGGCCCGTCGAAGCTGCCCTTGGCGCCGTTGGCATTGGCCGCAGCAATGGCGTTGCGCAGCGTGTCCAACCCGATGCCGGCCGCGGCCAGCGCCTGCGTGTTGGCCTGGATGCGCACGGCCGGCCGCTGGCCGCCGGCGAGCGTCACCAGGCCCACGCCGTTCACCTGGCTGATCTTCTGCGCCAGGCGCGTGTTGACGAGGTTCTGCACCTCGGTCAGCGGCAGGGTGTCGGCCGTCACGGCCAGCGTCATGATCGGCGCGTCGGCCGGGTTGACCTTGGCATAGACCGGCGGCGCCGGCAGGTCGGTGGGCAGGAAGGAGCCGCCGGCATTGATGGCGGCCTGCACCTGCTGCTCGGCCACGTCCAGCGTCTGGTCCAGGTCGAACTGCAGGGTGATGACGGAGACGCCCGCGCCGCTGGTCGAGCTCATGCGGTTGAGGCCGGCCATCTGGCCGAACTGGCGCTCCAGCGGGGCGCTGACGGTGCGGCTCATCACCTCGGGACTGGCGCCGGGGTAGAGCGTCTGCACCTGGATGGTGGGGTAGTCCACCTGCGGCAGCGCGGCCAGCGGCAGGAAGCGCAGGCCGACCAGGCCGGCCAGCACGATGGCCAGCATGAGCAGCCCGGTGGCGACGGGACGTTCGATGAAGGGACGGGACGGATTCATCGCGGCAGGCGTGGACGGTCAGCGAAGCACGCGGCGCGCATCAGGGACGTTCGCCGCGCGGGCCGCCCTCGCCGCCACCGCCCTCGCGGCGGCGCTGCTGCAGGCGCTGCCAGCGCTCGATGGCCTCGGGGTCGCCCTTGTCCAGGCCGTCGAGCAGCGCCTTGACGCGCGCCAGCCGTTCCGGATTGTCCTGGGCGGCGTCGAGCATGCGCTGGCGCTGGGCCGGCGTGGGCAGCGTGACGGCCGGGGCCGCGGTGGCAGGCGCTCCCGGCGCAGCGGCGGCCGGCGCAGCAGCGCCAGACGCCACCGGCGCGGAAGCGCCAGGCTGCGGCGCCGAGGCCGCGGGCTGCGGCGCACCCGCAGCCTCGCCGCCGCGCCGGCGCTGGCCGCCACCCGGGCGCGGACCGGTCGCCGGCCGCTCGCCCTGCAGCTGCACGCGCGAGCCGTCGTTGAGCCGGTCGCCGCCTTCGGTCACAACCATCTCGCCGGCCTTGAGGCCCGAGGTGATGGCGATGACTTCCGGCGTGGATTCGCCGCGCTTGACGGGCCGCACCTCCACCGTGCGGTCCTCGCGGATCACGTACACGTAGGGACCCTTCGGGCCGGTGCGCACCGCCGTCACCGGCACCACCAGCGCGTCCACGGTGCGCAGCGTGAGGCGCACGTTGACGAACTGGTTGGGAAAGAGCTTGGCCTGGGTGTTGTCGAAGCGGGCCTTGGCCTTGACGGTGCCGGTGCCGACGTCGACCACGTTGTCCAGCGTGGTGAAGGCGCCGCGGTCCAGCTCCTCGGTGAGCGTGCGGTTGAGCGCGATGGCGGCCAGCTTGGCGCCGCCGGCCAGTCCGGCCTGGATCTGCGGAATGCGGTCCTGCGTGACCGAGAACTGCACGTCGATGGGATTGAGCTGCGTGAGGACGGCGATGCCGGTGGTGGCGTTGGCCGCGACGTAGTTGCCCGGGTCCACCGCGCGCAGGCCGATGCGGCCGGTGACCGGCGCGGTGATGCGGGTGAAGCCCAGGTTGAGCTGGGCGCCCTCTTCCGCCGCCTTGTCGCTGACCACCGTGCCTTCCAGCTGGCGCACCAGCGCGGCCTGGGTGTCCACGTCCTGGCGGGCGATGGAATCCTGCGACAGCAGAGTGCGGTAGCGCTCCAGCGTCACGCGGGCGGCAGCCAGCTGGGCCTCGTCGCGCAGGCGGGTGCCGCGGGCCTGGTCCAGCGCCTGCTGGTAGGGCCGGGGGTCGATGCGCGCCAGCAGGTCGCCCTTGCGCACTGTCTGGCCTTCGGTGAAGAGCACGTCGGTGAGCACGCCACCCACCTGGGGCCGCAGGGTGACCGTGGTCAGCGGCGTGACGGTGCCCAGGGCGTCCAGCGTCACGGGCAGCGACATGCTGCGCACCGTGGCCTGGCCCACGGTGACGGCACCGAAGGCACCGCCCGGACCACCCCGTCCGCCGAAGCCGCCGCTGCCCTCGGCGGGCGGGCGCTTGACCAGGTACCAGCCCAGACCCACCAAGCCGGCCACGAGCAGCAGCACCAGCGTGCCGCCGATCCACCGGCTGCGCCGACGGGGCACCTGTGCCGGCGGCAGCGCCGGCTCGGCAGGGATGGAGGAAGTGGGGGAGTCGTGGCGAGGATCCATGGGTGGTGCGGGAGCGTGCGGCCTGAGCGTGCCGCGAGTAGAGCGGGAAATCGTAGCTGCGATGTGGGCGCTCCCGTAAAGCGGCGGTAAAGCCGGCGACCTGTCGGCAGCGGCCGCGTCAGCCGCGGTTCAGCCGCGGTTCAGCCGGGGTGCTGCGGCGGGTCTGACAGTGCACGGGCCCACGCCGTTCGCGCCGCGCGGCGGCATTTCGCGCCGCCGCACGGCGCTTCGTCGCAGGCCGCTGGAAGGCCCGGCGGCGCGCCGGCACAGTCCGGTCCATCCAAGGCTTCGCCCGCGCCTTCATCCCACCGACCAGGACCCGACCATGCTCACCGATTCCATGCTCTTCCAGATCGTCCGGCACACGCCCACCTGGGTGTTCGCCGTCTTCCTGCTGCTGGCCTGGCGCGGCGCGCGCCAGCTGCTGACCCGCGAGGTCGGCCTGGCCGGCATCACGGTGCTGCCGCTGGCGATGACCGGCTTCGCCCTGTACGGCGTGGCCTCGGCCTTCGGCCAGTCGCAGGCCGGGCTGCTGGCCCTGGCGGCCTGGGCGGCGGCGGCCGCGGCCAGCGGCTTCTGGATGCAGGCGCGGCCGCTGCCCGCCGGCACGCAGTACGACCCCGCGCTGCGCGCGTTCCTGATGCCCGGCAGCCCCTGGCCGCTGCTGCGGATGATGGGCATCTTCCTGACCAAGTACGTCGTCGGCGTGACGCTGGTGCTGCATCCCGGCCTGGCGCACGACGGCGCCTTCGCCCTGGGCGTGAGCGCCCTGTACGGCCTGTTCAGCGGCCTCTTCGCCGGCGGCACGCTGCGGCTGTGGCGCCTGGCGGTGCGCACGGACCGGGCGGTGTCGCCCGCGTGACGCCCACCTTTTCCCTCCCTGTTCCACGTCCGGAGCCTTCCATGCGCCACCCCACCGATTCGTCCATCGACGCCCTCGCCCGCCGCCGCGCCCAGGCCAAGCTCGGCTGGTTCTGCCACGCGGCCGTGTACGCGGTGGTGAACCTCGGCCTGATCGCCCTGTCGGTCGCCGGCGGCCGCCACTGGGCCATCTTCCCCCTGCTGGGCTGGGGCCTGGGCCTGTTCTTCCACGGCCTGGGCGTCTGGGTCTTCGCGCCCGGCAATCCGCTGATGGAACGCATGGTGCAGCGCGAGCGCGCGCGCCTGGCGGCGGACGGGCGCCCCGGCCATTGAGTCGGCACTGTGGCGCCGCGTGCCACCGCCCGCCGCTTGCGTCCGCACTCAGGCAACATCGCGCCCCATGATCACCGTCCACCACCTCGAAAACTCCCGCTCGCAGCGCGTGCTGTGGCTGCTGGAAGAACTGCAACTGCCCTACGAAGTCGTGCAGTACAAGCGCGATCCGGCCACCATGCTGGCGCCGCCCGAACTCAAGCGCGTGCATCCGCTCGGCAAGGCGCCGGTGGTGACGCTGGACGACGGCAGCGTGCTGGCCGAGTCGGGCGCCATCCTGGAAACCCTGGCCGAGCGCTATCCCGCCGCCGGCCTGCTGCCCGAGGCCGGCAGCCCGGAGGCCCGGCGCTGCCGCTACTGGCTGCACTACGGCGAGGGCTCGGCCATGCCGCCGCTGCTGCTCACGCTGGTGTTCAGCCGCATCAAGGGCGCGAAGATGCCTTTCTTCATCAAGCCCATCGCCCGCGGTATCGCCGACAAGGCCATGGCCAGCTTCGTGCAGCCGCAGTTGCGCCAGCACCTGGACTTCATGGAGTCCGAACTGGCCCAGCGCGACTGGTTTGCGGGGCCCTTCTTCAGCGTGGCCGATATCCAGATGAGCTTCCCGGTGGAGGCCGCCCGTGCCCGCGGCGGCCTGGACGCCAGCCGGCCGAAGCTGATGGCCTGGCTCGAACGCATCCATGCGCGCCCGGCCTACCAGCGCGCGCTGCAGCGCGGCGGGCCGTACGCCCTGATGGACTGACGGGTATCCGGCCGCAAGTCGATCCCTCCATCCCACCAACTCCCGGAGCGCGCCGCCATGCCCGTTCTTCTGCTCATCCTCAAGTTCGCCGTCGTGACGGTGCTGGTCGCCTCGCTGCTTGAGGCCGCTGTGCTGTCCTGGCGCCATTCGCGCGGTCTGGGGCCGGCCTACGACTGGAAGTCGGCCGGGCTGTCGGTGGTCGACTTCCTGGTGCGCGAGTACCCGCTGCGCTGGCTGCTGCCGCTGGCCTTCTGGCTAGGCTGGATGGACTGGCTCTATGCGCACCGGCTGTTCACCCTGCCGCTGAGCCACTGGACGGGCTGGGTGGCGGCCTTCCTGCTGCAGGAGTTCTGCTACTACTGGTACCACCGGGCGGCGCATCGGGTGCGCTGGTTCTGGTGCACGCATTCGATCCACCATTCGCCCAACGACCTCAACCTCTCGGCGGCCTACCGCTTCGGTTGGACGGGCAAGCTCACCGGCGTCCTGGCCTTCTTCCTGCTGGCACCGCTGCTGGGTGCGCCGCCGCGGCTGATCCTGCTGATGTTCACGCTCAACCTGCTCTACCAGTTCTGGATCCATGCCACCTGGATCCCGCGCCTGGGCCCGCTCGAATGGGTGCTGAACACGCCCTCGGCGCACCGGGTGCACCATGCGTCGAACCTGGAATACCTGGACGGCAACTACGGCGGCGTGCTGATCGTGTTCGACAGGCTGTTCGGCACCTACATCGCCGAACGCCAGGACGTGAAGCCCCGCTACGGCCTGGTCAGGCCGCAGACCTCGTACAACCTGCTGGCCATCGAGTTCGACGGCTGGCGCGCGCTGTGGCGAGACCTGCGCGGTGCGAAGTCGCTGGGCGAGGCGCTGGGCTACCTGTGGCGGCCGCCGGGCTGGCGGCCGGGTGGGGGCGAGACGACGGAAGAGCTGCGTCGCCGTGCGCGGACGGCGGCACCGGCTGCGGCACCCGAGCCGGTGGGCGCGGGGGCGGACGTGGCCCTCACGCCGCCGCTGTCGACCCCGTGACCCGCACCGCCGATTCCGCACCTGCCGGCGCTGCATCACCGCCAACGATGCCCGACGTGCTCCGTAGCCTGTTGCGCCACTACCTCCACGTGCTGGCCCTGTGCTGCGTGGTGACGGTTTTCACCACGCTGATGTGGCCCACGCGCAGCTACCTCATCCAGCTCGTCTACTCCTTGTGCATCGGCACGATCTGCTGGGCCATGATCGAGGCGGGCCGTTATCTGTTCGATCCGAAGGACTGCCATGGCGACCCTGACGGCGGACACGGCTGGCCCAAGGGCTGGCGCGGCATTTTGCTCACCAGTTGCGGCGTGCTGATCGGCTTCTACGTTGGCGACCCGTTGGCCTACTGGCTGATCGGCCCTGGCGATGTCGACGCCGGGCCGGCCCACAAAAACATCATCGGGCTCTACATCACGGTGGCTGCGGGCGCCATCGGCTCCTTCTACTTCCATGCCCGAGGCAAGGCTGCGGCCATGGCCGCGCAGATCGCCGCGACCGAGCGCAACGCCACCGAAGCGCGACTCAAGCTGCTGGAGACGCAGCTCGAGCCGCACATGCTCTTCAACACCCTGGCCAACCTGCGCGTGCTGATCGGCACCGATCCCGAACGCGCCATGGCCATGCTGGACCGGCTCAACGACTACCTGCGCGCCACGTTGGGCGGCTCGCGCAGCACGCTGCATCCGCTGTCGCAGGAATTCGACCGCCTGGCCGACTACCTGGCCCTCATGGCCGTGCGCATGGGCCCGCGCCTGCGCTGCACGCTGGATCTGCCGGCCCAGCTGCGCGAGGTACCGGTGCCGCCGCTGCTGCTGCAGCCGCTGGTCGAGAACGCCATCCGCCACGGCCTGGAGCCGCAGGTCGAAGGCGGCGAGATCCGCGTGCTGGCCCGGCGCGACGGCGCCGACCTGGTCATCGACGTCATCGACACCGGCGCGGGCCTGGCCACGGCGCCGGCGGGCCTCGCCAGCGACCCTGCCGACCGGCTGCCGGCCGGCGCTGCACCGGCGGCCGAAGGCGGCTTCGGCCTCGTCCAGGTGCGCGAGCGCCTGCGCACCCTGTACGGCGAGCGCGGCACCCTCGCGCTCGCCGGCCCGCCCGGCGGCGGCACCCGCGCCACCGTCACCCTGCCCCTGCCCGCCTCTGCCGCGGCCTGACACGCGCCCGTCCATGCCCACCGCCCTGATCGCCGAAGACGAACCGCTGCTCGCCCAGTCCCTGCAGGCCGAACTGGCCCACGCCTGGCCGGCGCTGCAGATCGTGGCCGTGGCCGGCGACGGCCTCGGCGCCGTGCGCGAGGCGCTGCGCCTGCGCCCCGACGTGCTCTTCCTCGACATCCGCATGCCCGGCCAGGACGGCCTGGCCGCCGCCGAGGAGATCGCCGAGCACTGGCCCGCCGACGAGGCGCCGATTCCGCAGCTGGTCTTCGTGACCGCCTACGACGAATACGCCGCCCGCGCCTTCGAGGCCCAGGCGCTGCGGCTGCACCGGCTTCATCAGGTAGCCGCAGCGCCTGGGCCTCGAAGG
>NZ_LDSL01000056.1 GCF_001476815.1 Pseudacidovorax intermedius
CCGAGGTGGCCGGCTTCGACCGAAAGGAAAACATCCATGAGCCTGCTTCTGTCCCGCCGCCGTCTTCTGCAGGGTGCCGCCGGCGCCGGTGCCGTCCAACTCGCCGGCCATGCCGGCCTGGCCCTGGCGCAGGGCAAGTCGATCTCGGCCACCACCTATCCGGGCGCCTGGGAGTCGGCGCACCGCAGCATCCTGCTGCCGGCCTTCACCAAGGCCACCGGTGCCTCGGTGAGCCTGGTGCCCTCGCTGGCGGTGGACACGGTGTCGAAGATCGCCGCCTCCAAGGCCAACCCGCCCTACGACGTCATCATCCTGGACGAGGGGCCGTACCTCGCCGCCCTGTCGCAGGACATCTTCGAGAAGATTCCCACCGACAAGATGCCCTACCTCAAGGACGTGCCGGCCAAGCTGGTCGATCCGCGCGGCCTGGGCGTGTTCGTGTCGGGCCAGATCATCGGCATCGCCTACAACACCGAGAAGATCAAGACGCCGCCGAAGTCCTGGAACGACCTGCTCAAGCCCGAGTTCAAGGGCCGCGTCGGCCTGGCCGGCATGGGCTCCACGCTGATGTCGGCCTGGATGGTCGAGATGGCGCGCCTGAACGGCGGCAGCGAAGAGAACATGGAACCCGCCTTCCAGTTCGTGAAGAAGCTGCTGCCCAACGTGAGCGCCGTGGCCAGCAACCCGGGCTCGCTGGCCACGCTGTTCCAGCAGGGCCAGATCGACATCTCGGTGCACTACAACAACAACGTGGGCGACCTGCAGGCCAAGGGCGTGCCGGTGGCGCTGGCCAGGCCGGACACGGGCTGGATCCACATCAAGAGCGTGATGCACATCGTCAAGAACACCAAGAACCCCGACCTGGCCGCCGCCTACATCAATGCCGCGCTCAGCCCCGAGGTGCAGACGAAGATGGCCGCCGAGCCCTACTTCGTGGCACCCGTGAGCACCAAGGCCCAGTTCAGCCCCGGCCTGCAGGCCTACGCCAGGAACATGGCCGAGATCGAGCAGATGAACGGCGTCGACTGGGCCAAGCTCAACCCGCGCCGCGGCGAGTACATCGACCGCTTCAACCGCGAGATCAAGGTCTGAGCGCGGTGAGCGGCATCGTCTCGTCGTCGACCCCGCAGGCGCCCGGGGCCGCGCCCCGGCGCGTGCTGCTGGGCATGCTCACGCCCTCGTCCAACACCGCGCTGGAGCCGATCACCTCCGCCATGGTGACCGGCCTGCCGGAGGTGTCGGCGCATTTCGCGCGCTTCCGCGTCACCGAGATCTCGCTCTCCGACCAGGCCCTGGGCCAGTTCGACGAGGCGCCGATCCTGGAGGCCGCGCGCCTGCTGGCTGATGCGCGGGTGGACGTGATCGCCTGGAACGGCACGTCCTCGGGCTGGCTGGGTTTCGAGCGCGACGAGGCGCTGTGCGAACGCATCACGGCCGAGACGGGCATCCCCGCCTGCACCTCGGTGCTGGCGCTGAACGAGGCCATGCGCCTGGCCGGTCGCACGCGCTTCGGCCTGCTCTCGCCCTACCTGGCCGAGGTGCAGCAGCGCATCGTGGCCAACTACGGCGCGAGCGGCTTCCACTGCGTGGCCGAGCAGCACCTGGGGCTGTCGGTCAACTTTGCCTTCTCCGAAGTCACGCCGGCGCAGATCGAGGCCATGGCGCATGCCGCCCTCGCCAGCGGCGACGTGCAGTGCCTGACCACCTTCTGCACCAACCTGCGTGCGGCGCAGCTGGTGCCGCAGCTGGAGGCGGCGCTGGGCGTGCCGGTCTACGACACCGTGGCCACGGCGGTGTGGAAGTCGCTGCGCATCGCCGGGGTGGACACGCGCCGCGTGACGGGCTGGGGCAGCCTGTTCGCGCTGTGAGCGGCGCATGAGGTGCGCCTGCGCCGGCGTGCGCCTCGCTCCCCGCGCTGCCTGCATACACTCGCCGAACGCCAGCCCCGACGACATGCCCATTCCCACCCCTCGCCAGGCCCTGAAGGCTACCGGCAAGTCGGCCTCCAAGGCCGACATCTACCAGCGCATCTACGACGCCATCGTCGAGCACCGGCTCATGCCCGGCACCAAGCTGTCGGAGGAGCGGGTGGCCGAGCTGTTCTCGGTCAGCCGCACGCAGGTGCGCGGCGTGCTGCAGCGCCTGGCGGTGGAGCAGCTGGTGACGCTCATTCCCAACCGCGGCGCCTTCGTCACCACGCCCAGCGTGGACGAGGCGCACGACGTGCTCGAAGTGCGCCGCACGCTGGAGCCGGCCATCGTGCGCCGGCTGATGGACCGCATCGCCGCCGGCAAGGCGCCGCAGGCGGTCAAGCAGCTGCGGGCGCTGGTCAAGCGCGAGCAGCAGGCCCATGCCAATGGCGACCGGCGCTCGGCCGTGCGGCTGTCGGGCGAGTTCCACGTCGTGCTGGCCGAACTGTCCGGCAGCAGCCTGCTCACGCGCATGATGCGCGAGCTGACGCCGCTGACCTGCCTGGCCATCCTGACCTTCGAGGCGCCCACCGGCGCCGCCTGCCCCAACGACGAGCACACCCTGCTCATCGACGCCATCGAGGCCGGCCGCGGCGACGAGGCCGTCGCGCTGATGGCCGAGCACCTGCACCACATCGAGAAGTCGCTCAACCTGCATCAGGAGGAGGAGCCGGAGATCGACTTGGCGGAGGCGCTGCTGGGGTGAGCGTCCGTTCAGGACTGGCTATTGCGCGCCCACAGGAGGCCGTGGAATGAGCTGCGGCGCTGTACCGTGACCGTGACCGTGACTGGTTGGTCGGGGTCTTTCTCCCTCTCCCCTCGCGGGAGAGGGCCGGGGAGAGGGGGCGACAGCGCTTGTCCCGCAAAGACCGTTACGCCGTCCGCACCCCCTCTCCCCAACCCCTCTCCCACGAGGGGAGAGGGGCCAACGCATTGTTCAAGCGCCGCGGCTCACAGCTCGTAGAAGCGTTTGATCTCGGTCCAGGCGTCTTCCGGCGTGTCGACGTACCTGAACAGGTTGACGTCCTCCGGCGAGATCACGCCTTCGTCCACCAGGAAGTCGAAGTCGATCAGCCGCTTCCAGTATTCCGAACCGAACAGCACGATCGGCACCGGCTTGGCCTTGCGGGTCTGCACCAGCGTGACCACCTCGAACAGCTCGTCCAGCGTGCCGAAACCGCCCGGGAAGGCCACCAGCGCCTTCGCCCGCATCATGAAGTGCATCTTGCGGATGGCGAAGTAGTGGAACTTGAAGCTCAGCGCCGGCGTGACGTAGACGTTGGCCGCTTCTTCCATCGGCAGGGCGATGGCGAGGCCGACCGACAGGCCGCCGCCTTCGTAGGCGCCGCGGTTGGCGGCCTGCATGATGCCGGGGCCGCCGCCGGTGCAGACGAAGAGCTTGTCCTCGGGCTCCTTGTCGTTGCTGTAGTGCGCCACCAGCTTGCCGAAGGCGCGGGCCTGCTCGTAGTAGCGGCTGCCGCGGGCCAGGCGCTTCCAGCGGGCAGAGGCCTTCTCGTCGCCAGCGGCCTCGGCCTGGGCGATCAGGGCGGTCATCTCCTCCTCGCTGCGATAGCGGGCGCTGCCGAACACCACCACCGTGTTCTCGATGCCGTGGGCGCGCATCTCGATGTCGGGCTTCATCAGCTCAAGCTGCATGCGCAGGCCGCGGGTCTCGCGGCGCAGCAGGAACTCGGGATCGGCGAAGGCCAGGCGCGAGGGGTCGGGGTTGAGGGGCAGGCCGCGGTCGGCATGGGCCTGGAGCGTGGCCCAGGCGTCGGCCAGGCGCTTTTCCTGGAGGTCGTGCGTGCTGTTGTCTTTGGGGCTCATAAGTCGATCTTCGTCGGGAGGACGTTGCAACCTTCGGGCCAGTGGCCCGGACGGCGTGGAAATGGATTCAAGCGCCGCCACGGCCCGTGCCGTCAAGCAGCGGTGCAGCGGCGCGCAGCATCTCGGTCAGGATGGCGTGCATCGCCTCCGCGTCGGCCTGGGTGATCGGCGGAATGGGCGCGCGGTACGTGACGCGGTTGCGCACGTCATGCATCCGGCCAAGCACGCTTTGCTGGGCCGGCGTGAATGCCAGGTCCGCAGCCACTCTTTGAATGGCTGTCGCCCGATGGCCGCCGGAGTCGCCTGGACGGCAGGCATGGTGCTCGAGCACGGCCATGACGAGGCTGAACATCCCTTCGTAGGCGAGCAGGAAGCGCGCGGAGGCGGGCATGGCCGCCTTGGCAGCGCCGTGCATGTCGTGGGCCGTCCTGAGGAATTGGGCGATGGACGCGGGATCGGCGACAGCCGGCTTGAGGCTGCCGATCCTGAGCAGGCCGTCGTATTCAGCGGGTCTGGGCATGGATGGCCTGCATCAGGTCGAGGCGAGGGCTGGTCTTGATGGCTTGCAACACGGGATCGTCGGTCGACCACTCCGAAGGCGAGTACACGCTCGCATGGATGGGGCGACCCAGATCATCCTGAGCCTGATCCAGCAAGGGAGAGACGTCGAAAAGCCCGATGCTGCCGACGAGCGCAACGTCGATGTCGCTGCCGCCAGTGTCCGTGCCTGCGGCGACCGAGCCGAAGACGAAGGCGTCGGTCAGCCGGTCCGCCAGCGGCGCGAGGGCGGCGGCCAGGGGCGCTGCCAGACCGACGGTCTTGAGGATCATCCGCCGCAACTCCGGGTACAGCAGGAACTGCGGATCGGCAGACAGGCGCCGCTGGTTGCCCACGCGCCGCTCGCGCAGCAAGCCGCAGGCCGTCCAGCGCCGCAGCACTGTGCTGCCACCGCCGCGGCCGCTGCCCATGCGCTCCAGCAGTTCCAGCGTGCCGAAGTCCTGGTCTGGATTCGGCAGGACGACACTCAGCAGGCGCTGTTCCGGCTTGGACAGGAGGGCGTCGAGCGGCTGCATCGTATGTTCCTCAAATGAGGATGATCGTACCTGATCAAGGAACTCTCGCCGTCGGCAAAAGAAAAGGGCCTCGCGGCCCTGTGCAGAGACGGGTCGGCCTCAGACGCGCTTGCGGTACTCGCCCGTGCGCGTGTCGATTTCGATCTTGTCGCCCTGGTTCACGAACAGCGGGACGGACACTTCGAAGCCGGTGGCCAGCTTGGCGGGCTTGAGCACCTTGCCGGAGGTGTCGCCCTTGACGGCGGGCTCGGTCCAGGTGATTTCGCGCTCGACGCTGGTGGGCAGTTCGACCGAGATGGCCTTGCCTTCGTAGAACACCACTTCGACGGGCATGCCGTCTTCCAGGTAGTTCAGGGCGTCGCCCATGTTCTCGGCTTCGACTTCGTACTGGTTGTATTCGCTGTCCATGCAGACGTACATGGGGTCGGCGAAGTAGGAGTAGGTGCACTCCTTCTTGTCCAGGACGATCTGGTCGATCTTGTCGTCGGCCTTGAAGACCACTTCGGTGTTGAAGTTGGCGATCAGGCTCTTCATCTTCATGCGCACGGTGGCGCTGTTGCGGCCGCCGCGGCTGTATTCGGTCTTCAGGACGACCATCGGGTCCTTGCCGTGCATGATGACGTTGCCGGCGCGGATTTCTTGAGCGATTTTCATAGGGCTGGGGTTGAGGCCGCTCGGCGTGCCTCGGACCGACACCCGCCCGGGCAGGGCGGCGGTGGCGGCGGCAAAAGCAGGTTCCCGCGGCGGGTTGGCGGCTCCGTGGGGGCGCACCGGCTGGTGCACGCGCCGCGGCGGAGATTTCCGCAAAGCCCGCGATTTTAGCTTTTTTGCACGACGAAACGGACGAGCCGGGCCAGCAGGTCGTCCTGCGCGAGCAGCCGGGCGCGGGCGGCCTGCACCATGTGGGCCGAATCGGCCAGCAGGGCGTCGTCGAAAGCGGGCCGTGCGGGAGCACCTGGACTGCCGTTCCAGGCGGCATGAAAGGCCCGCACCGAGGCGGGCGCCGCCATGGCGTCCAGCCAGGCGCCCAGCTTGTCGTGGTGCACGCCGTCGTCCTGGGGGTAGATGTGCCACACCATCGGCTTGCCGGCCCAGAGGGCGCGCACCAGCGAGTCCTCGCCGCGCACGGCGTTGAAGTCGCCCGCCCACAGCAGGTGGTCGAAGTCGGGCTGGGGCAGGTGGGGCAGCCAGTCGATGTGCAGGGCGCCGCGGTCAGCGGGCAGTTGTGGCAGCACCGCACGGACGGCCTCGGCGCTGCGGCCCGCGGCGACCAGCACGCGGGTCGGCCGCGCGCCACGGCACAGCGAAGCGAGCCAGTCGGCCAGCGCCGGCGGCTCGTAGCAGAACAGCGTGGCGATGCGCTCGCCGTGCCAGCCGATGCCCTGCGCGGCCAGCCAGGCGGCGCGGTCAAAGGCGGCCTGGCGCTGCAACAGGTCGGCCTCGCGCAGCAGTCCGCCGGTGCGGTCGGTGAAGCCCGGGTAGAAGAAGTGCTTGGTACAGCCGCGGCCGGGACCGCTCATGACGGGCGAAGGCAGACCGTGCAGGCCTTCGACGAAGTCCTCGGCCGACAGGTATTCGAGGTTGAGCCAGATGCCGCCCGGCTGGTTCGCAAAACGGGCGACGAGCTCGGGCGCAGGGTCGCAGCCGAAGGCTTCGATCAGCACGTCGGGCACCGGGCCGCCGGCGACGGCCGTCCGCACGGCCGCGGGGTCGGACCAGTCGATCAGTTGCACGCCCGGCTGGCCCTGCGGCGCCATCCAGGCGAGCGCGCTGGCATCGTCCACCCACAGGCGCACCGGCTCGCCGCATTCGACGGCGATCTGGCAGGCGAGGCGCCAGGTCACGCCGAGGTCGCCGTGGTTGTCGATGACGCGGCAGAAGATGTCCCAGTTCATGCCTGTGCCTCGGTGCGCAGGTGGTCGACCAGCAGCTGCGCCACGCTCGACAGCCCTTCGTCCGCCCGCACGCACAGCGCCAGCCGCCGCCGCGCCCAGGGTTCGGTGAGCGCGACGATGCGCAGCGGCAGCGCGCCGCGGAAGAGGGCGGCGCTGCCGCGTGGCAGCACGCCCACGCCCAGGCCGGCGGCCACCATCTGGCACAGCGCGTCGTAGCTGCTGACCTGCATGCGCAGCCGCAGCGCCCGCCCGCGCTCGGCCGCCGCGCGGGTGAGCTGCTGGTTGATCGCGCTGCCCGGATGCATGCCCACCACGTCGTGCCCGAGCAGGGCGTCGATGCCCACCTGACGGCGCCGGGCCAGCGGGTGGCCCTGCGGCACGGCCAGCACCAGCTCGTCCTCGCGGTAGGGCAGCAGGCGCACGGCGTCGCCATAGTCGCCGTCGTTCAGGATGCCCAGATCGGCCGCGTTCTCGGCCACGCTGCGCGCCACGGCGCTGCTGATCTGCTCCTGCAGCCGCACGTCCACCTGCGGATGGCGTGCCAGGAAGGCCTGCAGTTCGCGCGGCAGGAACTGCGTGATTGCCGAGATGTTGGCCACCACCCGCACCTGGCCGCGCGTGCCGCGGCCATAGTCGCGCATCTGCTGGGCGATGCCCTCCATCTCGTTGATCAGGCCGCGGGCCAGGTCGCGCAGCGCGAAGGCCGCGGGCGTGGGCGCCATGCCCTTGTTGCTGCGGGCGAACAGGGGCACGCGCAGCACGTCTTCCAGCTCGGCCAGTCGCCGGCTCACCGCCGAGGGCGCGATGTGGTGCTGCGCGCCGGCGGCGGCGATGGTGCCGTGCTCCATCACGGCCACGAACACGCGCAGGGAGACGGGGTCGAGGTTCATGGGTGGGGCGATGCTACCCGCCATGCCGGATTGCGATGGTGGCCTCGCGCACCAGCGCTTTGCGGGCCACGAGCCGGCCGTCATCATCCGCTTCCAGGCGGCCCGCCGGGCTGCGCCAGGAGACATCGCGTGGACAGCGGGCACCCATCCTCATCCCCCATCGGCCAGGACGCGCTGCAGGGCGTGCGCATCGTGGAGATGGGCCAACTCATCGCCGGGCCCTTCTGCGGCAAGACGCTGGGCGAGTTCGGCGCCGAGGTCGTCAAGATCGAGCCGCCGGTCACCGGCGATCCACTGCGCAACTGGCGGCTGCTGCAGAAGGGCACCTCGGTCTGGTGGCAGGTGCAGTCGCGCAACAAGCGCTCGGTGGCGCTGGACCTTCGCGCGCCCGAAGGCCAGGAGGTGGCGCGGCGCCTGATCGCCGAGGCCGACGTGCTCATCGAGAACTTCCGCCCCGGCATGCTGGAGGAATGGGGCCTTGGTCCCGAGGTGCTGCAGGCCGCGAACCCCGGCCTGATCGTGCTGCGCATCTCCGGCTTCGGCCAGACCGGGCCCTACCGTGACCAGCCGGGCTTCGGCGTCATCGGCGAGGCCATGGGCGGCCTGCGCCATCTGACGGGCGAGCCGGACCGCGTGCCGGTGCGGGTCGGCGTCTCGCTGGGCGACACGCTGGCGGCGCTGCATGGCGCCATCGGCGTGCTGGCGGCGCTCTACCACCGGCAGGCCCACGGCGGGCGCGGCCAAGTGATCGACGTGGCGCTGCACGAGGCGGTCTACAACGTGATGGAAAGCCTGATCCCCGAGTACAGCGCCTTCGGGGTGGTGCGCGAGGCCGCGGGCAGTGCGCTGCCGGGCATCGCGCCCAGCAATGCCTACCCGTGCACCGACGGCTGGGTGCTGGTGGCGGGCAACGGCGACAGCATCTTCAAGCGGCTGATGCAGGCCATCGGCCGGCCCGACCTGGCCGCCGCAGCCGACCTGGCGCACAACGCCGGCCGCGTGGCCCGCGTGCAGGAGATCGACGCGGCCATCGCGCACTGGACCGCCGACTTCACGGTGCACGAGGTGCAGGAATGCCTGGCCGCCGCCCGCGTGCCGGCCGGCAAGGTCTACACCGCCCGCGACATCGCCGAAGACCCGCACTACCGCGCCCGCGACATGCTGCTCACGCAGCAGACCCGCGACGGCGATACGCTCACCGTACCGGGCATCGTGCCCAAGCTCTCGGCCACGCCGGGCCGCGTGCGCAGCAGTGCGCCGCGCCTGGGCGACGACACCGATGCCGTGCTGGCCGAAGTGGGCCTGACGGCTCAGCAGATCGCGCAGCTGCGCGAGAAGGGGGTCATTCAATGAACGCCGTGCGCAATGCCTGGCAGGGCGCGGGCCGCCGCATCCACATGCAGGAGGTCGGCACCCGGGATGGCCTGCAGATGGAGGCCGCCTTCGTGCCCACCGACGACAAGGTCGCGCTGGTCGACCAGCTGTCGGCCGCGGGGCTGGACAAGATCGAGGTCAGCGCCTTCGTTTCACCCACGGCCGTGCCGGCGCTGCGCGACGCCGAGATCGTGCTGCGCGAGATCGCGCGCCGGCCTGGCGTCGTCTACGCCGCGCTGGTGCCCAATGTGCGCGGCGCCGAGCGCGCCATCGAGTCGAAGGTGGACGAGCTGAATCTGGTGATGTCCGCCAGCGAGACGCACAACCTGGCCAACCTGCGCATGACGCGGGCGCAGTCCTTCGGCGCGCTGGCCGAGGTGGTGGCGCTGGGCCGCTCGGCGGGCGTGGCGGTGAACGTGTCGCTGTCCTGCGTGTTCGGCTGCCCCATGGAGGGCGAGGTGCCGGTCGACGCGGTGTTCGACCTCATCGAGCGCTTCGATCAGCGGGGCGTGCACGGTTTCACGCTGTGCGACACCACCGGCATGGCCCATCCCGCGCAGGTGGCGCGCGTCGTGGCGATGGCGCGGGTCCGCTGGCCGCACCAGACCTTCACGCTGCACTTCCACAACACCCGGGGCATGGGCCTCGCCAATGTGCTGGCGGCCATCGATGCGGGCGCCGACCGCTTCGACGCTTCCATCGGCGGCCTGGGCGGCTGCCCCTATGCGCCGGGTGCCACGGGCAACGTCTGCACCGAGGAGATCGTGCATGCGCTGCAGTGCATGGACTTCCACGTGCCGGTGGACCTGGCGATGGTGATGGCCGCCGCCGCCCGGCTGCCAGCCCTCGTCGGCCATGACGTGCCCAGCCAGCTGCTCAAGGCCGGCCGCCGGCTCGACCTGCATCCGCCGCCGGCCGACTTCGCGGCGGTGCGCGAGCGGGCGCTGGCGCGCGCCTGACCGGCGATCCGCCCAGGACTTTCACGACAACGGAGACAAAGCCATGAACAACGCCTTTTCCCGCATCGCCCACCGGCGCTTCGGCGCTGGCGCCGCCGCTCTGCTGCTGAGCGCCCTCGCCGCCGCGCCCGCCTGGGCGGAGGACGCCTATCCGAGCAAGCCCATCACCGTGGTCGTGCCACAGGCCGCGGGAGGCGCCAACGACGTCATCGCCCGCGTGGTGTCTCAGCGCCTGTCGCAGCAGCTGGGCCAGACCGTGCTGGTCGACAACAAGCCGGGCGCCGGCGGCACCGTGGCCACGGCCGCGACGGCACGCGCCAGGCGCGACGGTTACACGCTGCTGCTCACGGCCGACAGTGCCCAGGTGACGAGCCCTGCGCTCTACCGCAATCCCGGCTTCGATCCGGTGAAGGACTTCGAGCCCGTCGCGCCCATTGCCACGGCCGGTTATGTGCTGGTGGCCAACTCGTCCTTTCCGGCCAACAACATGGCCGAGCTGATCAAGTTGGCCAAGGCCCAGCCGGGCGCCTACTCCTACGCTTCCGCCGGCAACGGCACGCTCAACCACCTGATCGGCGAGATGGTGCAGAAGGCCGCCGGCATCAAGCTGCAGCACGTGCCCTACAAAGGCTCGGCCGCAGCCGCCACCGACTTGGTGGGCGGCCAGGTGCCGCTGTCGGTGCAGAGCCTGCCCTCGGTCATCGCCTTCATCAAGTCAGGCAAGCTCAAGGTGCTGGGCGTGGTCAACCCCCAGCGCATCAAGGCGCTGCCCGATTCCCCCACCATCGGCGAGACGCTGCCGGGCTTCGGCCAGGCGCCGTGGTACGCGCTCTTCGCGCCGGCCGGCACACCCGCGGCCATCGTCACGCGGCTGCAGTCGGAGGTGAACAAGGCGCTCGAAAGCCCCGACGTGCTGGAGAAGCTGGCCAGCGTGGGCTGCGAGCCCTTCAAGGGCAGCTCGGCCCAACTCGCCGCACTCGTCCAGTCCGACCTGCGCAAGTGGGCGCAGATCGTGAAGGACACCGGCGCGACGGTGGACTGACACGGCGACTGCCGACCCACCGAATGACGAATACGGAGACACGCATGACCCCTACCCGACAACGCTTCATTGCCGCCGCTGCCGCCTGCCTGCTGCCCTGGCCGATCGTCGGCCTGGCGCAGGGCGCTTATCCCTCGCGGCCGATCTCGCTCGTGGTGCCGACCGCCACCGGCGGCACCACCGACCTGTCGGCGCGCATGCTGGCGCAGCCGCTCGGCACGGCGCTCGGCCAATCGTTGGTGGTGGAGAACAAGGGCGGCGGCAACGGCGCCATCGCCGCGGCCTTCGTCAAGCGCGCCGAGCCGGACGGCTACACGCTGCTGATGCAGTACTCGGGCTACCACGTCATCACGCCGGTGGTGAGCAAGACGCCGCTGCCCTGGGCGCAGAAGGACCTGCGTCCGGTGGCCAACGTGCTGTCAGCGCCGCAGATCATCGTGGTGCGGGCCGACCTGCCCGTGAAGACGCTCGCCGAACTGGTGGCCTATGCCAAGGCGCATCCGGGCAAGCTGAACTACGCCTCGTCGGGCAATGGCTCGCTGCAGCACGTGACGGGCGCCATGCTGGAACAGCAGGCCGGCGTGCAGATGGTGCACGTGCCCTACAAAGGCACCGGGCCGGCCTTGCAGGACCTGCTGGGCGGCCAGGTCGACCTGACCTTCGGCACGGCGCCGCCCTTCATGCCGCACATCCAGGCCGGCAAGCTGCGCGTACTGGCCGTGACCGGCAGCAGCCGCCTGCCGAGCCTGCCCGATGTGCCCACCACCGCCGAGGCGGGTCTGCCGAAGCTGGACGCCAGCTCCTGGTTCGCCGTGTTCGCGCCGGCCGCGACGCCCGACGCGGTGGTGTAGAAGCTGGCGGCCGAGATCGGCCGCGTCGTCGGCACGCCGTCCTTCCGCAAGCTGGCGCAGGACCAGGGCGCGACGGCCGACTTCCAGGACCAGGCGCAACTGTCCGCGCGGGTGAATGCGGACCTGGCACGCTGGTCGCAGCTGGCGAAGTCGGCGCGGATCGAAGCGGACTGAAGCCGTTCCAAGGCACCCTCGCTACCGCAAGAAAAAAGGGCGCTGCCATCGGCACCGCCCTTGTCGCATCCAGGGGCCTGCGCCTTGCGGCGCCGGCTGGTCAGGCGTCCATCACGGCGTGGTGGTGTCGCCCAGCACGATGCCTTCGCGGCGCGGGTCGGCGCCCCCGCTCAGCACCGTCTTGCCGTTGACCTGGGTGCGGATCACGGTGCTGATGCCGCTGGATTGCGCGCTCACCGACACCGTGTGGCCCAGGTCGCGCAGGCCCTTGACCAGCGGGTCGTTGGCGCCGTTGTTGCTCGCGTCGATGTTGGGATGCTCGCCGCCCACGTTGGTGGTGGGCGAGTTGGCGGCGCCGAAGTCCACCATCGACGTGGCCTGCTGCGCATCCAGCTTCCAGTCCAGTGCGCCGACGAGCGTCTTGACCACGTACTGGATGATGGTGCCGCCGCCGGGCGAGCCGGTGGCCATCAGGAAGTCGCCGGGCGCATTGCCGTTGAACACCATGGTGGGCGCCATCGTGCTGCGCGGGCGCTTGCCCGGTGCCACGCGGTTGGCCACCAGCGTGCCGCTGCTGTCCGTCGGCGAGGCCGAGAAGTCCGTCAGCTGGTTGTTCAGCAGGATGCCGCGTGCCATGTGGAAGGAGCCCATGGAGCTTTCCACCGTCGTGGTCATGGTGACGACGTTGCCTTCCTTGTCGACGATGGTCAGGTGCGTGGTGCCGGCCTCGGGCGTCTTGTCGATGCCCAGTGGCACCGCGCCCAGGTCGCCGGCCAGCGCCGTGCCCATGCTCTTGGTGAAGTCGATGAGGTTGGCGCGGGTGCGCATGTAGTTCTTGTTGAGCAGCGTGTCGGGCGAATTGCCCGGCAGCGGCACGAAGTCGGTGTCGGCCACGTACTTGTCGCGGTCGGCATAGGCCAGGCGCTCGGCTTCGGAAACCAGATGCACGCCCATCACGCTGGGCTTGCCGCCTTCCAGGTCCACGGCCGTGGGCGCATGCAGGCCCATGTTGAAGTTCTCCAGGATGCCCAGCGTGGAGAGCACGCCGATGCCGCCGGAGGAGGGTGGCGACATGCTGCAGACGTAGTACGCGCGGTAGGTCACGCACACCGGATCGCGGCGCTTGGGGCGGTAGTTCTTCAGGTCGTCCAGCGTGGTCAGGCCGGGGGTGATGACCGAACCGTCCACGCCCTGGGTCACGCGGATCTTGGCGACGATGTCCTGCGCGATGGGGCCGGTGTACATGGCATCGGCGCCCTGGGCGGCCATGGCCTTGAGCACGCCGGCATAGGCCGGGTTGGTCAGCGTGGTGCCCAGGCCCTTGGGATTGCCGGAGGCGTCGAAGAAATAGGCCAGGGCCTCGTCGTCGCGCTTGAGGTTGGTGGCCGAGCCGGTGATGGCGGCCGCCATGCGGCCACCGATCTTGAAGCCGTTGGTGGCCAGGTTCGTGCCTTCGCCGAACAGGTCCTTCCAGGCCAGCTTGCCGTGGTCGGCCTGGGCCATCTCCAGCATGCGCATCACGCCGGGCGTGCCGATGGAGCGGCCACTGGCACGGGCATTGGGCAGGGGCGTGGTCTTCACGCTGTCGCTGATGTAGCGCAGATAGTCCTGCGTGGCGGCGGCGGGCGCGGTCTCGCGGCCGTCGTAGGCCTGCACCTTCTTCGTCTTGACGTCGTAGTGCAGCAGGAAGGCGCCGCCGGCCAGGCTGCTGGACTGGGGCTCGACCAGGCCCAGCACGGCCTGCACGGCCACCGCCGCGTCGACGGCGCTGCCGCCGGCCTTCAGGATGTCGCAGCCGGCCTTGGTGGCCAGCGGATGGTTGGCCACCACCATGTAGGTCTTGGCATAGACGACCTTCTTGCCGGGCACGTAACCCGAGGCCGGCTCCGGCGCGGCCGGGTCGCCCTGCAGGCCGGAGCCGACCACCACGGGCGAGCCGGTGGTGCTGGTCTGGCAGCTGTAGTCCGGCGCGGCCGGTGCCGGTGCGGGCGCCGGGGAGGGTGCGGCCGCGGGCGGCGCGGTGTTGGCCGCGATGAGGGCGGCCAGCACGGCCTGGTCGCGGCCGTTGTCCGAGCCGCCGCCGCAGGCGGCAACCGAGACGGCCAGGGCCAGCGGCGCCAGCGCCATCATGCGATGGGGAGGTAGGGGAAATTTCACGGAAACGCTCCGACTCTTGTTGTGTATGAAATTGCAATGATGCTTGATCTTGCAATTTTTGACACTGCAGGATTCGTACCGAGACGCCGCGCCACAATGGTGCCCATGTCCGAGGTGCATTCCGAACAACTGCTGGCCGAGGTGGCCGCGCTGCCTTCTCTCCCGGGGGTCTACCGTTATTTCGACGCGGCGGGCGCCGTGCTGTACGTGGGCAAGGCGCGCAACCTCAAGCGCCGCGTCTCCAGCTACTTCCAGAAGAACCACGGTGGCACGCGCATCGGCCACATGATCGGCAAGATCGCGCGCATGGAGACGACGGTCGTGCGTTCCGAGGCCGAGGCGCTGCTGCTCGAGAACAACCTGATCAAGACGCTCAAGCCGCGCTACAACATCCTGTTCCGCGACGACAAGAGCTATCCCTACCTCAAGATCACCGGCGTGCGCGACCGCGACGGCGGCGACGGGCTCACGCCTGCCAGCATTCCCCGCCTGGCCTACTACCGCGGCGCGACCGACCGGCGCCACCGCTACTACGGGCCGTACCCGAGCGCGTGGGCGGTGAAGGAGTCGATCCAGCTGCTGCAGAAGGTGTTCAAGCTGCGCACCTGCGAGGACACGGTCTACGGCAACCGAACGCGGCCCTGCCTGCTCTACCAGATCAAGCGCTGCAGCGGGCCCTGCGTGGGCCATGTGGCGCCCGAGGCCTATGCCCACGACGTGGCCAATGCCGAGGCCTTCCTGCGCGGCGAGACGCAGCAGGTGCTGGCCGAGCTGGAGGGCCGCATGATGCAGCATGCCGAGCAGCTCGAGTTCGAGCAGGCGGCCGAGCTGCGCAACCGCATGTCGGCCCTGTCGCGCGTGCTGCACCAGCAATCGGTGGAGATCGTCGGCGACAAGGACGTGGACATCCTGGCCGTCAAGGTCCAGGGCGGCAAGGCCTGCGTCAACCTGGCCATGGTGCGCGGCGGCCGGCACCTGGGCGACCGCGCCTACTTCCCGGCCCATGTGGAAGATGCCTCGCTGCTGCAGCAGGAGGCCATGGACGACGAAGCGGCGCAGGCCTCGCCCGCCGTCCTGGCAGAAGGCGAGGCCGCGGCCGAGTTGGCCATCGAGACCGAGGGCGCCACGACGCAGCCGGCGGCCGATGCCGCGCCCAGCGTCGAGCGCCAGGTGCTCGAAGCCTTCGTCGCGCAGCACTACATCGAGTCGCCCGCGCCGGCCACGCTGGTGCTGGGCGAGGTCGTCGGCCGCGAGTTGATCGAGGCCATCGCCCAGCATGCGGGCGTGCGCGTCACGGCCGTCTTCCAGCCGCGCTCGCAGCGCCGCCTGTGGCTGGAGATGGCGCAGAAGAATGCCGACATCCAACTCGCGCGGCTGCTGTCCGAGGAAGGCTCGCAGCAGGCCCGCACGCGCGCCCTGGTGGACGCGCTGGAGCTGGCGCCGGACGACCTGGCGCAGTTCCGCATCGAATGCTTCGACATCTCGCACACGGCGGGCGAGGCCACGCAGGCCTCCTGCGTGGTGTTCGAGGACCATGCGATGCAGAACCGCGAGTACCGCCGCTACAACATCGACGGCATCACGCCCGGCGACGACTACGCCGCCATGCGCCAGGTGCTGATGCGCCGCTACGGCAAGATCGCCGAGGCCATCGCGGCCGAGGCCCAGGCTCCCACGCCCGGCGACGGCGGCGGTGCCGATGCGCCCCCCGGCACCGTCGGCGCGCGCATGCCCGACCTGGTTCTGGTGGACGGCGGCAAGGGCCAGGTGTCGATGGCGCGCGAGGTGTTTACCGAACTCGGGCTGCCCCTGTCGCTGATCGTCGGCGTGGAGAAGGGCGAGGGCCGGAAGGTCGGCCTGGAAGAACTGGTCTTCGCGGACGGCCGGGAGAAGGTCTACCTGGGCCGCGACTCGGCGGCGCTGATGCTCGTGGCGCAGATCCGCGACGAGGCCCACCGCTTCGCCATCACCGGCATGCGCGCCAAGCGCGCGAAGGTGCGCGTGGGCGGCAGCCAGCTGGAGGACATTCCCGGCGTCGGTCCCAAGCGCCGCGCTCGGCTGCTGCAGCGCTTCGGCGGCATCCGCGGCGTGGCGGCGGCGAGCGTCGAGGATCTCGCGTCCGTCGACGGCATCGCCCGCGATCTCGCGGAAGAAATCTACCGCGCCCTGCACTGATCCGGGGCCCCGCGCGCCACTGTGGGCACTGGCCCGGGCCGCGGCAGGCGCCGCGTGGCCTCATGCCACAATCCCCGCATGTTCTGGACCCTGCCCACCATCATGACCTGGACGCGCATCGTCGCGATTCCCCTGATCGTGGGCATCTTCTATCTGCCGCTGCCCGAAGGCATGCGCAACCTCATCGCCACGGTGATGTTCATCGTCTTCGCGGCCACGGACTGGCTCGACGGCTACCTGGCGCGGCGGCTCAACCAGACATCGGCCTTCGGCGCCTTCCTCGACCCGGTGGCCGACAAGTTCCTGGTGTGCGCCTCGCTGCTGGTGCTCGTGCACCTGAACCGTGCCGACGTGTTCGTGGCGCTCATCATCATCGGCCGCGAGATCGCCATCTCGGCCCTGCGCGAATGGATGGCCCAGCTCGGCGCCGGCAAGAGCGTGGCGGTGCACATGCTCGGCAAGGTCAAGACCACCGTACAGATGGTGGCCATCCCCTTCCTGCTCTACCAGGGGCAGCTGTTCGGCGTCATCGACACGGGGCTCTGGGGCCGATGGCTCATCTGGGCGGCGGCGGTGCTGACCGTCTGGTCGATGGTCTACTACCTGCGCAAGGCCATTCCCGAGATCCGCGCGCGCACCGAGGCGCGCGGCTGAGCACTGGCAGCACCGCGGCCGCAGTCCCGCGGGCGGCCTGTGAGAAGTTCGTATACAACCGGTTGTGTCTGCGCCTTCAGGTTGCAATGTCGTGATTGACACCCACTGACCGCGTGGTTGTAATTCCTCGCTCGGCCGCCTGGCCGATGTCCTCGGAACCGCTCCTCCCCCTTCCTTGATCGACGCGCCGCGCGCCCGTAGGGTTGCCCGCGCTTTCGACTTCCGACCCGCTGATCAACCTTTCGCCTAGAGGCCTCTGTGAACAAGTCCGAACTGATCGAACACATCGCCAAGAATGCCGACATCTCCAAGGCCGCCGCCACGCGCGCGCTGGAGTCCACGCTCGGCGCGATCCGCACCACGCTCAAGAAGGGCGGCTCGGTCTCGCTGGTCGGCTTCGGTACCTTCGCGGTGGGCAAGCGTGCCGCGCGCACCGGCCGCAATCCGCGCACCGGAACTGCGATTAAGATCAAGGCCGCGAAAGTTCCCAAGTTCCGTCCCGGCAAGGCGCTCAAGGACACGCTGAACTGAAGCGGAACATCGGGGTGCTTAGCTCAGTTGGTAGAGCGGCGCCCTTACAAGGCGTAGGTCGGCGGTTCGAGCCCGTCAGCACCCACCACCCGATGATCCCGACGAAGGCCCGGCATGAGCCGGGCCTTTTTCATCGTCGGGCTGCCCCTGAATGAAAGACGCCGCTCGGCGGCAGCGACCCCACGCATCGGCGAGCCGGGGCATTCCCCTTTCTGAACGACTTGCAAGCAGCCGTGCGCAGCCCAGGCTTGGCGGTGCCCGGCGGCTAGAATCCGCCGGCTTGCCCTCGGGCAGGCATCAGGGCAGGCGCTGCAGGAGTACACACAACAACATCTCTTGCCAGCGAAGAGGCCGGTGGCGGCCTGTTTGCATCCATTCCCCCATGAGTTGCGGCGCGGCCTGTTCGCGTGCCGCTTCTCGTCGTCTCCACGGGCATGCAGTGCCCGGTCCTAGAGGTGTGCTGGCATGTTCGATTTCTTCCGCAAGTACAACAAGATCGTGATGATCTTCCTGTTCTTGCTGATCATTCCTTCCTTCGTCCTGTTCGGCGTCGATCGCTACAACAGCAACGGTGACCGGGGCGACGTCGTGGCGACGGTGGACGGCCAGTCCATCACCCGTACCGAGTGGGACCAGCAGCACCGCAACGAAACCGACCGCCTGCGCCAGCAGATGCCCAGCCTGGACGCGTCGATCTTCGACTCCGACGCCGCCCGCTACAGCACGCTCGAGCGCATGGTCCGCAACCGCGTGCTCACCGCCGCGGCGCTCAAGACCAACATGACCGTGTCCGACGACCGGCTCGCGCGGCTCTTCGCCGAAGACCCGGGCCTCGCCAGCTTCCGCGACGACAAGGGCAACTTCGACCGGCAGCGTTTCATCCTGGCCACGGGGCGCACGCCCGAGCAGTACGAGGCCGCCGTGCGCGCCGACATGGCCACGCAGCAGCTGCTGTCCGGCGTGACCGGCTCGGCCGCCACCAATGCCGCACCGCTGGACGTGGTGCTCAACGCCCTGCGCGAGCGCCGCGAGATCCAGGTGGCCCGCTTCCTGCCGGCCGACTTCGCGAAGAACGTCAGCGTGAGCGATGCCGACGTCGAGGCCTACTACAAGAGCCACGAGGACCGCTACCGCCTGCCCGAGCAGCTGGATGTCGAGTACATCGTGCTCAATTCCGACGCCGTGAAGAAGGGCATCACCGTGCCCGAGGCCGACCTCAAGGCCTACTACGAGCAGAACAAGGAACGCTTCGGCACCAAGGAAGAACGCAAGGCCTCCCACATCCTGATCGCCGCCGGCAAGGACGCGCCGGCCGCGGAGCGCGACAAGGCCAAGGCCCGTGCCGAGGAATTGCTGGCCGAGCTGCGCAAGTCGCCCGGCAGCTTCGCCGAACTGGCGAAGAAGAATTCGCAGGACCCGGGTTCCGCCGCGCAGGGCGGCGCGCTCGACTTCGTCACCCGCGGCGCGATGGTCAAGCCCTTCGAGGACGCGATGTTCGCCCTCAAGAAGGGCGAGATCAGCGACGTGGTGCCGACCGATTACGGCTACCACATCATCCGCCTGGACGATGTGAAGCCTGGTGTGGTCCAGCCTTTCGAACAGGTGCGTGCGCGCCTGGAGGACGAGATCCGCACGCAGCACGCCTCGCAGGCCTTCGCCAAGCAGGCCGAGACGCTGTCCGACCTGGTCTACCAGAACGCCGACAGCCTGCAGCCGGCGGCCGATGCGCTCAAGCTGAGCATCCAGAAGGCGCAGGGCGTCGGCCGCACGCCGGCACCGGGCGCGCAGGGGCCTCTGGCCAACCGCAACTTCCTGAATGCGCTGTTCGCCGCCGACACGCGCGAGCGCAAGCACAACACCGAAGCCATCGACCTGGGCGGCAACCAGCTGGCCGTGGGCCGCGTGACGCGCGACCTGCCGGCCCGTGTGCAGCCCTTCGACGAGGTCAAGGCGCGCGTGCGCGAGCAACTGGTCGCGGAGCGCGCCGCCGAGGCCGCCCGCAAGGAAGGCGAGGCCAAGCTCGCCGCCTGGCGCGCCGAACCTGCGGGCGCCACGCCCGCTGGCCTGGGGCAGCCGGTGACCGTCTCCCGCGTGGACAACGCCGCCAACCAGCCGCCCGCGCTCGTCGAGGCAGCCCTGCGGGCCGATCCTTCCAAGCTGCCCGCCTGGGTCGGCGTCGACCTGGGCGCGGAGGGCTATGCGGTCGTGCGCGTCGACAAGGTGCTGCCGCCGGGCCAGGTGCCTGCCGAACAGGCCCAGCAGGAAAGGGGCCAGCTGGCGCAGGCCGTGGCCGGTGCGGAGGCCGAGGCGTACTACAACATGCTCAAGGACCGCTTCAAGGCGCAGATCAAGGTGCCGCGTCCGAAGGACGGTACTGCGGTCGTCGCGAACTGACGAAGACGGCAGCGTGGTGGTGCGGTGAATTTTTCCGCTATACTGCGCGGCTGACTTGGTGGCTGTAGCTCAGTTGGTAGAGTCCAGGATTGTGATTCCTGTCGTCGTGGGTTCGAGTCCCATCAGCCACCCCAAAGAACTTCGAACTAAGCCCCTGACTCCAGGGGCTTTTTTCTTGTCCCGACATTTTGCAGCCGGACCGTTTGGCCCGAAGCGGCCCAGACGTTCCCGACGCGGTAACCGTCGTTGCAAAGCCAAACGATTGGAGGTTCTGCCTCCGCGTAGGACCGCCGCTACGCCGAGACGCGCTGTTCGACGCTGGACGGTGCCCCGGCCCAAACCGACCATCGTGCCCGCCGTTTCTGGCCGCTGGACGGCTGGGTCGGCCACTGGCAGGGCGATGCCCTCGTTCGAACCGGGCATCACTCCTCCAGACCTCGCGTGCACGATCCGACCCCTGTACCTTTTCTCGCCGGCGGCGGCCGCGCCACCGAGTTGATCCTGGCTCGGGACTGGACCGACCATCCGCTGGGGCCGCCGGCCGAGTGGCCGGAAGGCCTGAAGGTCGCGCTCAGCCTGGTCGTCAATTCACCCGAGTCGATGATCCTGTGCTGGGGGCCGGCGCTGCACTTCTTCTTCAACGACACCTACATCCCGCTGCTGGGCCCGCGCGTGGGCTGGGCCATGGGCGCGCCCTTCGACGAGGTGTGGGCGGACGCGCTCGAGCAGGCCCACCCCATCATCGCGCAGGCCATGGCCGGCCACAGCCAGCGCTTCAACGACCTGCACTGGAAGCTGGCCACCGACCGCGGGCAGGCCGACACCTGGTGGACCTTCTCCTATTCCCGCATCCTCGACGCGCAGGGCGAGGTGGCGGGTCTGTTCATCTTCACCAACGAAACCACGGCCAAGGTACAGGCGGATGCCGCGCTGCGGGAGAGCACCGAACGCCAGCGCCAGACCCTGCAGCAGATGCCTGGCTTCATCGCCATCCTCAGCGGTCCCGAACACCGCTTCGACTACGTGAACGATGCGTACGTGGCCATCGCCGGCCCGCGCCAGTTCATCGGCCGCACCGTGCGCGAGGTGCTGCCGGAATTGCAGGGCCAGGGCTTCTACGAACTGCTCGACCAGGTCTATGCGTCGGGCACGCCTTACGCCAGCCAGGCGATGCCGATCCAGCTGGCGCACCGCGCGCCGGGGGATGCCGAGCGCTTCATCGACTTCCTCTACGAGCCGATCCGCGACCCTGCCGGCCAGGTGAGCGGCATCTTCGTCGGCGGCTACGACGTCACCGAGCGCGTGCGTGCGCAGCGCCTGCTGGCCGAGGCCAACCGCAACCTGGAGCAGCGGGTGCAGAGCACCGTGCGCGAACTGATGGCCGCCGAGGCGGCGCTGCGCCATTCGCAGAAGATGGAGGCCGTTGGCCAGCTCACCGGCGGCCTGGCCCACGATTTCAACAACCTGCTGACGGCCGTGACCGGTTCGCTGGAGTTGATCCAGCGCCATGCCGCACGCGGCCGCTGGGCCGACATCGACCGTTACGTCGCGACGGCGCAGGGTGCGGCGCGCCGCGCCGCCGCGCTCACGCACCGCCTGCTCGCCTTCTCGCGGCGCCAGACGCTGGACCCGAGGGTGGTCAACGTCAACGAACTCGTCGCCGGCATGGTGGATCTGATCCGCCGGACGGTGGGCCCGGCCATCGCGCTCGAGACGGTGGGCGCGGCGGCGCTGTGGACCACCCTCGTCGATGTGCCCCAGCTCGAGAGTGCGCTGCTCAACCTGTGCATCAATGGGCGCGATGCCATGCCCGACGGCGGCCGCATCACGATCGAGACGTCCAACCGCTGGATCGACGCGCAGACCGCCGAGGCGCGCGGCATGCAGCCCGGCCCCTATGTCTCGCTGAGCGTGACCGACACCGGCACGGGCATGACGCCGGAGGTGCAGGCCAAGGCCTTCGACCCCTTCTTCACCACCAAGCCTATCGGGCAGGGCACGGGGCTTGGGCTGTCCATGATCTACGGCTTCGCCCAGCAGTCGGGCGGCCACGTGCGCATCCACTCCGAAGTCGGGGTGGGCACCACGGTGTGCATCGAACTGCCGCGGCATCTCGGCATGCCGCAGGCCCAGGCCGCCGCGGTCGCCATGGCGGCACAACAGGCGCCACCGCATGCGACGGTGCTGGTGGTCGACGACGAGCCGGCGGTGCGGCGGCTGATGGTCGAGTGCCTGACCGAGCTGGGCTACACCCTGCTGGAAGCCGGCGACGGGCCTTCGGCGTTGCGCCTGCTGGCCTCCGAGGCGCGCATCGATCTGCTGGTCAGCGACGTGGGCCTGCCCGGCGGCATGAACGGTCGGCAATTGGCCGACGCGGCACGCACCACCCGGCCGCACCTCAAGGTGCTGTTCGTCACGGGCTATGCCGAGAACGCCCTGATCGGCAGCGGCCAGCTGGCGTCCGGCATGGCCGTCATGACCAAGCCCTTCGCGATGGACCAGTTGTGCACGCGCGTCCAGGAGCTGGTGACTGCGCCGCAGGCGGAGCAGGCGCGCGCGCAGTCGACTCAGGGCCTGTGAGCGCCCAGAGCGCGGGGTGTCGCCTCGATCAGGGCGCAAAGCGCGGCCGGCAGCGCATCGGCTTGCGCAGGAGCCGCATCGGTCCATGCCGGGCCTTCGCTGTGGATGACGGGGGTCCACTCCGGCAGCGCTGCTGAAGACACCACGGCGTCCTGGTGAGCGGGCAGGACCCATATCGGCCCTGTGCTGTCTGGCGTATAGGCCAGCGCCATGGCCGGGTGTCGTTTGCTGCCATTGGCGTCGCGCACGACGCCATAGATCAGACGAAGCTGCGAGGCTGGCACACCAAGCGCGCGCAGCGTCAGGTAGCGGAGCTGCGCATGAAGGCGCTGGTCGGCGAGTGAGGACGGGGACGGCGCATCCGGTTGCGGCAGCGTCTGGTTCCAGAATGGGCCGACCCAGGCGAGCGCGCCGGATACCTCTCGCGGCGCGTGCCGGACGATCTTGTCGCGCCATGCCCGCGCCTCCTGCCAGGCTGCGGGGCCGCAGCCTGCGGGCGCGGCATCCTGAGCGGGGGGGGCGTGATGACGCGGCAGGAAGACGAAGGCGATGCAGGCGAAGGCCACGGCGGCCTGAAAGGCGGCCCGGCGCGGGGCGTCGGCGCTGGCCATCACCGCGACGCTGCAGGGTCGAAGGGCACCGCCAGCGCGCTGATCCAGCGGCGCCTCCGAACCTGGCCTCCTGCCGCAACAAAGCAACCGCGCCTGTGTGGCCACGCCAGGGCGCCGCGCATGGCGACGGCACGCACGCCATCGTTCCGAACGCACGGCGGTTGGGCCGGTGTGCACCTGCCACGGGCAGGAGCTGGGGGCGAAGCGGCGCGGGCGGACAAGAGAAGCGATCGAAGACGGCGGTGCGGCAGGATTCTGTCGATCTGCCGACGCCCTGACTCTGAACAATGTCCCCGCTTCTCGCAGCGATGTGCGTCTGCGACAGGTGGCTGCGCCGCTGAATAAATCTGAATGCTCGGCGGTGCCCCGGGGCATGGACTGAAAAATGTGAACCGTGTCGCGCACAGGCTGCGTGACGGACGCCCACGCCGACGGCCAGCCCTGTTCTCCACGGCGGCTCGTGCGGGGTGGCTTTTCGATCAGGTGGCCTTGCAGTGGCGCACCTGTGACCTGGCGCCTGCCGAGCAGGGCCGAGGCCGCTTTCCTGCTTCGGGAGGAACAGGACGGTCGACCAGGATCGCGCAGCAAGGCACCCACGAGGTGGGAAAACAGGGAGAGCTTATGACGACTTGGTTGTCATTCTTGTTGGGGCTGGTGGCAGGGGGCGCACTGGGCATTCTGGTGGCGGCCTTGTGCACCGGGGGCATGAGCGAGGAGTCGCCTTGAGCGACGCGCTCCAGAGACGGCATCGGTGATGTGGCAGCGAGGCCGAGCATGCGCGCGTTCGTTGCCTCGCTGGGCTTGCCCAAGGCCCGACTGCTGGCCGCCATCAGCGGCTGCGCGCGCAGTTTGCATTGCCCCTGGATGCCCGATGGGCCATGCACGTCCCAACACCCCGCCGCTTCGCTATAAATGCGCGCCATGACTAGCGCGACGGTTGCGCTTCGCGCCTCGACCCCGGGCGCTCGTACGCGCCTTTCGCGCACGGCGAGGAAACGCTCGCCTCTGATCCCTGGCATGCCAGCGCGAGCTCGGGTTCGGCTTCTTTTCGTGCCGATGATCGCGAGGAATGTTCAGATTCCGGGGCGTTCGTACGGCTTAACTTAATGAAAAAATGTTACTCCCAACGTTCCACTTGAGGCGATGAGCTCCCCGAGGACTCATCCGGAATTCACCGATGCGGATTGCAGTCCTGGAAGACGACGAAGCACAGACCACCCAGCTCCAGCGTGCGCTGAGCAGCCCGTTCAGCCGGGAAGAAGACGAGAACGCCTGCACTTGCTACGACAGTGGCGAGACCCTCAGGCGCGCGTTGCGCACCGAGACCTTCGACCTGTTGCTGCTTGACTGGATGGTGCCCGACCTGGAGGGGCTCGACCTGCTCAAGTGGCTGCGCATGGAGCGGCTGGACACCACACCGGTCATCATGCTGAGCGTGCGCGGTGCCGAGCGGGACGTGGCCATGGCGCTCAATGCCGGTGCGGACGATTACGTGCTCAAGCCCTTCCGTCCACTGGAACTGCGAGCGCGGGTTGCGCGGGTGTACCAGCGTGCCGCGCGCTCGCGCACCGAACTGCAGAGCACCTTCGGCCGCTGGGCCTTCGATGCGGTCAGCAAGACGGTGCGCATCGCCGGCCAGGGCGGCGAGCCCGACCAGACGGTGTTGCTGACCGAGCGTGAGTTCCGCTTCGCCCTCGCGCTGTTCCGCAATCTCAACCGCACGGTGTCGCGGGGCCATCTGCTCACGGCGGCGGGTGGCAGCTCCCAGGAGTTTCCCACCCGGCCCCTCGACATCCACATCTATCGACTGCGCAACAAGCTCGCGCTCGACGGCTCCCGCAGCGTCAAGCTGCAGACGGTCTACGGGCAGGGCTACCGGCTGAGCGGCGAGCCTTGAGGCTTGGCGGCCCGGCCCCCCGATCAGCATGCGGCGCGATTGCCGCAGCGATGCAGGAAGGGAGTTCTCATGAAAAGCTGCAGCACCACAGAGCAGCAGGCGGCCTGGAACGACCGCGCGACGGAGTTGCTGGACGAGGTCCGTCGCTATCACGCCGACGCCGAAGTCATGCGTCTGAACCTGACATTCACGACGGGCCGGGCCATGGCCAAGCTGGACGTCCTGGCGACGGAGCTGAAGCAGCTGGCCGAGACCCGCGGCCCCTCGGCCGCCGCGGTGGACCTGCAGGACATCCGGGGCCGGCTCGAAGTGTCGATGCGGCAGCTCGAGATGCTGGGCGCGCGCATGAACAGCGACGCGTCGACGCTGCTGCGTACCGCGCAGCGTCTGGCGGTACTGCTCGTCTCGCTGAGCATGGCCGCCAGCATCGGCGTGGTGGCCTGGTTCGCGCGTGTGCACGCGGAGGCGGCTGCGCTGGGCGAACAGGTGGCCGTGATGCAGGCGAAGGTCAGCCAACTGGAGAGCCGCGGCGCCAACCTCGCCTTCCGTGAGTGCACCGATTCGGCCGGTCGCGCCCGGTTGTGCGTGCGCGCCGATCTCCACGCGCGCACCGCGGAAGACGGCTACGTCGTGGTCGATCCGCACACGCGATGACGGCCGCATCGTCGCGCGACGGCGTGGCCGAGTTGCTGCGCTCCCTCCGCCTGGGCGCCACCCCGGCGCGGCTGCACCAGCGGATGGAACTGGCCGTCAGCTTCTGTGTGGCGCTGTCCACCCTGGCCCATGCGTCGGTCGACCTGCGTCCCGGGCATCCGCGCGGCTTGGCGTTCGATCTGGGCCTGCTCGCGGTGCTGACCGTCTTTTGGCTGGCTGGGCCGCGGCGGGACAGCCAGCCCGTGCGCCTGGCGCTACTCGGGGCGCTGCTGCTGTGGCTCGCCGAGCTGTGCCTGTCCGACTCCCTGGTGGCACCGCTCTGGTTCTTCCCGGCCTGTGCGCTGGTCGTGGCCATGGTGCGGCTGCGGCGCCTGCCGCTGCTGCTGGCCGGTGCCGCTGTCCTTGCGTCGCTGGCCGGCTGGCCGGACCGCAGCCTGGTCTTCGTGGTGTGCATCCTGAGTGCCGGCGTGTGCATGGCGCTGGTGCGATTCAAGGCGATACAGGTCGCGAGCTGGTACCGCCTCCGGCTGGACTCGGCCCAGCAGGCGCTGGCGCTGCACGACACCGCGCTCGTCTGGCTCGACAGCAGCCAGCGCGTGAAGCTGGTGCTGCCCGGGACATTGCGCACCTCGGCACTGGTGCAGCGCCTGGCAGCCTGGCGTCACCGGCCCTTGCCCGACACCCTGGTCGCCGGCTACCGCGAGGCGCTGCACGAGCTGCTGACGGCCGCCGCCGGTGCGCCGGTCGGCGGCACCGGCCGCGCCACCGTGCGCATGATGCTCGGCGAGGACGTCACCGCCTGGGTCGACGTGCACCTGCTGCAATCAAGCGAGGCCGGCCGCCTCGTGGCCCTCGACAACGTGCAGCAGCGGCATGCCGCGCAGCTGGCGCTGGACGAGGCGAGCCACCGGCTGGCCGTGCAGGAACGCGAGCTTCAGGACCAGTTCGATGCAACGCGCAATGCCATGCGTGTGCGCGACGACATGGAGCGCCTGGCGCGCCATGATCTGCGTGCGCCGCTCAAGAGCATCCGCGCGTCGCTGCAGATGGCACGCGGCCGGACGGACTTGCCCGCCGACCACCAGCAACTGCTGGCCGCGGTCGAGCGGACGGCGACGCGCGCATTGGCCATGACCAGCCTGTCGCTGGATCTGTACCGCATGGAAGAAGGCCTGTACCAGCTTCGTCCGGAGCCCTTCGACGCCGTCGCGCTCGTAGGGCAGGTGATAGACGACTTGCGGCAGCAGGCCGCCTCCAAGCGTGTGGCGGTCGAGTTGCTGCACGACCAGCCCGTGCTGCCGGTCAGCGGCAACGAGCTGCTGACGATGTCCATCGTGGAGAACCTGACGCGCAATGCGATCGAGGCGGCGCCGGCGGGCAGCCGCGTCTCGCTGTGCGCACGCGCCGCCGCCGACGGCGGGGTCGAACTCGCCATCCACAACCAGGGCGAGGTGCCGGCCGAGGTGCGGGACCGCTTCTTCGAAAAGTATGCGACCCACGGCAAGCCGGGCGGCAGCGGCCTCGGGGGCTACTCGGCACAGCTCGCCACCCGTGCGCAGGCCGGTCGCCTGACCATGCGCACCGGCCCGGTGGAGGGCACGGAACTGCTGCTGTGGCTACCCGCGCCGCCACCGCAGACGCTGGCCGATGGCGCGCCGGCGGGCGCCGCTGCCGACGACGCCTCCGGGACGCGGCCGGAACTGCTGCTCGTCGACGACGACGAATCCCACTGGATCCAGCTCCAGGCGCAACTGGGCGAGCGCGTGAACGCCCGCTACGCCCCCAACGGCCAGGCGGCGATCGATGCCCTGATCGAACGGCGCCCGGACATCGTCGTCATGGACCTCACCATGCCGGTGATGGGCGGCTTCGAGGCCCTGGGCACCCTGCGCGAGATGCAGCAGCAGGCACACGAGGCGCCTTCCGTGGTGCTGGCGTTCACCGGCCGTGACGATCCGCAGACCCTGGCGGCGATCGACAAGGCCGGCTTCGATGGCAGGCTGGAGAAGCCGCTCAAGGCCTGCGAGCTGGACGTGTGGCTGCAGGGCCGTGGCCGCGAGCTCGCGGCGCCCAATGAAGGGCTGTGGGTCGAGGCTGGCTTCCTCGCCGCCTTTCCCGGCTACCTCGCATCTCGCCGCGCGCTCATCGACCGCATCGAGGCGACCTACGCGCAGGGCGACATGGGGGCGCTGCGCAGCGCCGCGCATACCCTGGCGGGCAGCCCGGCCATCCAGGGCTTCGGTGCGGCACGGCGCTTTTGCCGGGAGCTGGAATGCATGGAGCCGGGCCGGGGGCGCGAATGGGTCGGCGAGCGCGTGGCAGCGCTGCGCGACGCCTTCGCCGCGCCCGCCGTCCGGGACTGACTTCCCTCCGTCACGCCCGACCCGCGCGAGCCATGACGCGGACTGCCGAATAAGCTTCCGCGATAAAAGTATTTGAAGCTTGCATGCTTCATGCTTGATCATTCGCAAATCGGATGATCAAGAACCTCGATATTCGCCAGCTCGAAGCCTTCGCCGCCGTGATGTCCTCCGGGAGCATCACGGGCGCGGCGCGCCTGCTCGCCCGTTCGCAGCCGGCCGTCACCCGCCTGATCCACGAGCTGGAGGCGGCCACGGGTTATGCGCTCTTCACCCGCCACGGCCCCCGCGTGGCGCCGACGGCGGAGGGCTTCCAGCTCTTCGAGGAAGTGCAGCAGCTGCTGGGCGACTGGCGGCGGCTGCAGCAGCGGGTGGACGAGATCGGCCGCGGCGGCGCCCAGCCGCTGGTGCTGGCCGCCACCTCGGCCGCCGCGCTGGGACTGGTGCCTGCCGCCCTGCAGGCCCTGGAAGCGGGCGAGGGCACCGGCGCGGTGCGCCTGGTCAGCGGCTCGCCTGAACGGGTGATGGAGTCGGTGCTGGGCGGCGCCGTGCAGCTGGGCGTCTCCAGCCTGCCGCTGGAGCATCGCGGCCTGCAGGTGCTGTGGATCGGCGAGGCCCCCTGCGTGGCCGTGCTGCCCGACGGCGATCCGCTGGCGGCGCACGACGTGGTGCCGGCTGCCGCGCTGGCCGGGCGCCGGCTGGTCACCCTGAGCAATCCCTTCCGGCTGCGCCACCGCATCGACGCGCTGCTGGGGGGCGGCGCGCCGGAGGGCGAGGGCGGCGCGCGCGGCGCGGACGTCATCGACACCAATTCCTCCGTCAACGCCCAGGCCCTGGTGCGCGCCGGCCTGGGCATCGCCCTGCTGGACCCGCTCACCGTGCACGGCGTGCCCATGGCCGGTGTGCAGGTGCGCCCGCTGGACGTGCACATTCCCTTCTTCTTCGGCGCCGTCGTGCCGCAGGGCCGGCCCGTCACCCGCCGCGTGCAGGCCCTGGCCGATGCGCTGCAGCGGGCGGCCGCCCAGCTTCCCGGCTTCGTCGCCCACCCGCCCGAAGCCCATGCGCGGCTGCTGCAGGCCGCCCAGGGCGCCGGGCCGTCCTCCTCTTCTTCCCGCCCCTGACAGAAAGCGCCCCATGAGTTCGCCTGCCCCCGAAGAATTCACGCCCCCGGCCGGCCTGCCGCAGCTGGAGCAGCGGCTGCGCCAGGACCTGCTCTGGCTCGGCCTGCCGCCCAAGCGCTGGGTGCCGCCCAGCGTGCGCGACGGCCAGCCGGTGATCGACGTCGCCGTCATCGGCGGCGGCATGGCGGGGCTCACGCTGTCGGCCTCGCTGTTGCACCTGGGCGTGCAGGCGGTGGTGTTCGACCAGGCGCCGGCCGGCTTCGAAGGCCCCTGGGCCACCACCGCGCGCATGCAGACCCTGCGCTCGCCCAAGGAGTTGACCGGCCCGGCGCTGGGCCTGCCGGCGCTGACCTTCCGCGCCTGGTTCGAGTCGCAGTTCGGGCTCGATGCCTGGCGGGCGCTCGACAAGATCCCGCGCCTCCAGTGGATGGACTACCTGCGCTGGTACCGCCAGGTGCTGCGGCTGGACGTGCGCAACCGCCAGCGCGTGGCGGCGCTGCGCCCGCGCGCCGACGGCGTGGTGCAGCTCGACCTGGTCGACGAAGGCGAGGGCGACCGCGCCCACACCGTGCTTGCCCGCCACGTGGTCATCGCCACCGGCCGCGACGGCCTGGGCGGCCCCTGGGTGCCGGCCTGGGCCCATGCGCTGCCGCGCGAACGCTGGGTGCATTCCTCCCACGCCTGGGACGGCGCCATGCTGCGCGGCAAGCGCGTGGCTGTGATCGGCGGCGGGGCCTCGGCCATGGACGCCGCGGCCACGGCGCTGGAGAACGGCGCCGCCCGGGTCGACCTGCTGATCCGCCGGCGCGAGCTGCCGCGCATCAACAAGGGCAAGGGCTCGGGCAGCCCCGGCATGGCGCATGGCTACTGGATGCTGCCGGACGAATGGAAGTGGCGCTTCCGCCATTACCTCAACCTGCAGCAGGTGCCGCCGCCGCAGGGCAGCACGCTGCGCGTGTCGCGCCATGCACAGGCGCATTTCCACCTGGGCGCCGGCGCCACGGGCGCCACGGTGCGGCCCGATGGCGTCATCCGCCTCGACACGGCCAAGGGGCCGCTGGCGGCTGACTTCGTGATCTTCTGCACCGGCTTTCGCATCGACTGGGCGCAGCGGCCCGAGTTCGCCGGCCTTCAGCCGCACGTGCGGCTCTGGCGCGACCGCTTCGCCGCACCCGCGGGCCAGGACGACGAGGAACTGGCCGAGTCGCCCGATCTGGGCCCGCTGTTCGAGTTCCAGGAGCGCGAGCCGGGCAGTTGTCCCGGCCTGGACCGGGTGCATTGCTACAACTACGCCGCCGCGCTGTCGCAGGGTGCCGGCGCGGGCGACATTCCGCAGATCACCGACGGCTCGCAGCGCCTGGCACGCGGCCTGGCCGGCTGCCTGATGGTGGAGGACGCCGACGCGCATTTCGCCGCCATGCAGCGCTATGCCGAGCCCGAGCTGGAAGGCCACGAGTGGACCGAGGCGTCCTTCCCCGCCTACGAGGAAGCGGCCACCGCGCGCGAAGGGGCGGCGCCATGACCGGCTGGCTGCTGCGCCGGCTCGGCCAGGCGCTGCTGGTCGTGTGGCTGATGACGCTGATCGTCTTCATCGGGCTGCATGCCATCGGCAACCCGATCGACATCCTGATCGGCGACGACATGAACCAGGCCGAGCGGGCCGCTGCCATCGCGCGCCTGGGGCTGGACCAGCCGCTGTGGCGGCAGTACCTGGCCTTCCTCGAGGGCGCGGTGCAGGGCCAGCTGGGCCGCAGCTTCGTCTACCACGAGGAGGCCATCCACATCATCCTGGGCCGCTTGCCGGCGACCATGGAACTGGCCGTGGCGGCGCTCCTGATGGCCGTGCTCATCGGCGTGCCGCTGGGCCTGTTTGCGGGCATGAAGCCGGAGCATCCGGCCGCGCGCGCCATCATGGCCACCAGCATCGTCGGCTTCTCGCTGCCGGCCTTCTGGGTGGCGCTGATGCTCATCATGGTGTTCAGCGTGCAACTGGGCTGGCTGCCGGCCGGCGGCCGCGGCGAGACGCGCAGCCTGTTCGGCATCGAATGGTCCTGGCTCACGCTCGACGGGCTCAAGCACCTGCTGCTGCCGGCCTTCAACCTGGCGCTGTTCAAGATCTCGCTGGTGCTGCGGCTCACGCGCGCCGGCGTGCGCGAGGTGCTGCCGCAGGACTTCGTGAAATTCGCGCGGGCCAAGGGGCTGTCGCCGGTGCGGGTGGTGGGCGTGCACGTGCTGCGCAACACGCTGATCCCGCTGGTCACGGTGCTGGGGCTGGAACTGGGCTCGACCATCGCCTATGCCGTGGTCACCGAAACCATCTTCGCCTGGCCGGGCGCCGGCAAGCTGATCCTGGACAGCATCAATTCATTGGACCGCCCGGTGGTGGTCGCCTACCTGATGGTGGTGGTCGTGATCTTCGTGACGCTCAACCTGGTGGTGGACCTGCTCTACCGCCTGCTCGATCCACGGGTGCGGCTGGAGGGGGCGGCATGAGTGCGCGTCCGATCGCCCACGCCACGGCGCCGGCGCCGCGCGAGCGCGGCATCTGGTGGCGCGCGGCTGCCGACTTTTTGCACTCGCGCGTGGCCGTTGCCGGCCTGGTGATGCTGGCCGCGGTGGTCATCGTCGCCCTGGCCGCGCCCTGGATCACGCCGCAGAACCCCTACGACCTGCTGCAGCTGGACGTGCTGGATGCGCGCCTGCCGCCGGGCTCGCCCAGCAGCGAGGGCGGCTACACCTACTGGCTGGGCACCGACGGCCAGGGCCGCGACCTGTACTCGGCCATCGTCTACGGCCTGCGCATCAGCCTGGGCGTGGGCGTGGGCTCGGCCCTGATCGCCGCCGTGCTGGGCACGCTGGTCGGCCTGCTGGCCGCCTATGCCGGCGGCCGGGTCGATGCGCTGCTGATGCGGCTGGTGGACCTGCTGCTGTCCTTTCCCACCATCCTGATGGCGCTGATGATCCTGGCCTACCTGGGCAAGGGCATCACCAACGTCGTGCTCACGCTGGTGCTTCTCGAATGGGCCTACTACGCCCGCACGGCCCGCGGCCAGGCGCTGGTGGAAACGCGGCGCGAGTACGTCGATGCGGCACGCGGCCAGGGCATCGCGCCCTGGCGCATCCTGATCGGCCACGTCCTGCCCAACTGCCTGCCGCCGCTGCTGGTGATCGGCGCGCTGCAGGTGGCGCGGGCCATCACGCTGGAGGCGACACTGTCCTTCCTGGGGCTGGGGGTGCCGATCACCGAGCCCTCGCTGGGGCTCCTGATCTCCAACGGTTACCAGTATTTGCTCTCCAACGAATACTGGATCAGTTTGTTCCCCGGCCTGGCGCTGCTGGCCACCATCGTTGCGATCAATCTGGTCGGTGACCAGCTGCGCGACGTGTTGAACCCGAGGTTGCAGAAGTGAGCGGCGATACCACTCCCGTGCTGGAACTGCGCGACCTGCGCACCCGCTTCCACACCCGCGACGGCGTGCTGCCGGTGGTCGATGGCGTCTCCTTCACGCTGGGCCGGGGCCAGGTGCTGGGCCTGGTCGGCGAATCGGGCTCGGGCAAATCGGTGACCGGCTTCTCGGTCATGGGCCTGGTCGACCCGCCGGGGCGCGTGGAAGGCGGCGAGGTGCTGTTCCAGGGCCAGGACCTGCGCACGCTGCCGCCCAAAGCCTTGCGGCAGTTGCGCGGCGACCGCATCGCCATGATCTTCCAGGATCCGATGGCGACGCTGAACCCCGTGCTGCGCATCGACGTGCAGATGGTCGAGGCCGTGCGTGCGCACCGCGACGTGGATGCCGCCGCCGCCCGCCGCCAAGCGGCCGACACACTGGCGCTGATGGGCATCTCCAGCCCGGAGGAGCGGCTGCGCGCCTATCCGCACCAGCTCTCGGGCGGCATGCGCCAGCGGGTGGCCATCGCCATCGCGCTGCTGCACAAGCCGGCGCTGATCATCGCGGACGAGCCGACGACGGCGCTGGACGTGACCATCCAGGCGCAGATCCTGTCGGAGATGCAGAAGCTGGTGAAGGACAGCGGCACGGCCATGATCTGGATCAGCCACGACCTGTCGGTGGTGGCGGGCCTGGCCGATGCCATTGCCGTGATGTACGCCGGCCGCATCGTGGAGATCGGCGCGGTGGACGACGTGCTCGATCATCCGCAGCACCCCTACACGCAGGGCCTGATCGGCAGCCTGCCCAGCGCCAACCGGCGTGGGGCGCGCCTGCGGCAGATCCCGGGCATGGCGCCGCACCTGGCGCGGCTGCCAGCGGGCTGCGCCTTTGCGCCGCGCTGCGATCGTGCCACGGCCGGGTGCCAGGCCGCGGTGCCCGAACTGGTGGCGCCACGGGTGGGCATGCCGGCGCATCGGGCGCGGTGCATCCATCCGGGAGCAGCGGCATGAGCGGGCATCCCATCGTCACGCCCAGTCACGATGCGGCAGATGGCGGCCTGCCGATGGGCGCCACTCCGCCTTCCGCCACGACGCGGACGACGAAGCCCGCCGGCGTCCCGCTGGTCGACCTGCGCGACATCTCCAGGCGCTTCGGCGAGCGCGCTGAAGGCTGGCTCGACCGCCGCCTGCGCGCCCTCGGCCTGGGTCATGCACCCGCCATCACCCATGCCGTGGACCACGTGGACCTGCAGGTTCAGCCCGGCGAGGTGGTCGGCCTGGTGGGCGAATCCGGCTGCGGCAAGTCCACGCTGGGCCGCATCGCCGCCGGCCTGCTGCCGCCCAGCGAGGGCCAGGTGCTGGTCGACGGCCAGGACATCACTCAGATGGATGCCCGCGCTCGCTTGGCCGCGCGGCTGAAGGTGCAGATGGTGTTCCAGGACCCCTTCGGCAGCCTCAATCCGCGCCTGCGCGTGGCCCGCATCGTCGGCGAGGCGGCGCGCCTCCATGGCCTGACGGATGCGGCCGGCGAGGACGACTACGTCTGCGCCCAGCTCGAACGCGCCGGGCTCGACCCCTCGCTGCGCCACCGCTATCCGCACCAGTTCAGCGGCGGCCAGCGCCAGCGCATCGGCATCGCCCGCGCGCTGGCGGTGCAGCCGCGCATGCTGGTCTGCGACGAGGCCGTGGCCGCGCTGGACGTATCGATCCAGGCGCAGATCCTCAACCTGTTCATGGACCTGCGCGAGCAACTGGGCCTGGCCTACCTGTTCATCAGCCACGACCTGGGCGTGATCGAGCACCTGTGCGACCGCGTGGTGGTGATGTACCTGGGCCGCGTGGTCGAGTCCGCGCCGGTGGAGGAACTCTTCGCCCGGCCGCACCATCCCTACACCCGCGCGCTGCTGCAGGAGATTCCGCGCATCGACGCCCGGCGTGCGCAATTCGCGCCCATCCGCGGCGAGATTCCCAGCCCCCTGTCGCCGCCCAGCGGCTGCCACTTCCATCCGCGCTGTCCGCAGGCCATGGACCGCTGCCGCACCGAGGTGCCGCAGTTGCGCGGCATCGCCATCCACCACCAGAGCGCCTGCCACCGGGACGCGCTCTGAATCCCCATTCCCGCTGTTCCCTGACGAAAGGATCGCCATGACCCACTTCAACTCGCGCACCGCGGCCGTCGCGGCCGCCGCCCTGATCGCCGCTGCCGGCGCCGCGGCGCAGAACCTCGCCATCGGCTTCGCCGACCCCGTCTCGTCGGTGGACCCGCAGCTCAACAACCATGCGGGCGACCGCTCGCTGGCGCTGCATTTCTGGGATTCGCTGGTCACCTCGCGCGACGGCGGCAAGCTGGACCCGGGCCTGGCCTCCAGCTGGAAGTCGCTGGACGACAAGACCTGGGAATTCAAGATCAACACCGCCATCAAGTGGCAGGACGGCACGCCGGTGTCGGCCGAGGACATCGTCTATTCCTTCCAGCGCGCGCGCAGCGTGCCGGGCTCGGTGGCCTCGTACTCGGGCGCGCTGCGCTCGGTGGAATCGGCCACCGCCAAGGACCCCGGCACGCTGATCGTCAAGACCGCCACGCCCAACCCCATGCTGCCGCTGGAGATCGCCTCCATCTACGTGGTGAGCAAGCACGTGGGCGAGAAGTCGCGCACCGAGGACTACAACAGCGGCAAGGCCGTGGTGGGAACCGGCCCGTACAAGTTCATCTCGTACACGCCGGGCGACCGCACGGTGTTCGAGCGCAACCCCACGTACTGGGGCCCCAAGCCGCAGTGGGAGAAGGTGACCTACCGCTTCATCAACAACGGCGCGGCCCGCACCGCGGCGTTGCTCGCTGGCGACGTTGACGTGATCGACAAGGTGGCCGTCACCGACGTCGAGAAGCTGCGCAAGGACCCGAAGGTCAGCGTCTACACCTATCCCGGCCTGCGCGTGCTGCTGCTGCAGCCCACGCTGCGCGAAGGCCCCAACGAGTTCATCACCGACAACGCCGGCAAGGTGCTGGACAAGAACCCGCTGACCGACCTGCGCGTGCGCCAGGCGCTGTCGATGGGCATCAACCGCAAGGCCATCGTCGACCGCGTGCTGCAGGGCACCGTGACCGAGGCCAACCAGTGGATGCCCAAGAACAGCTTCGGCTACAACCCCGAGGTCAAGGACATCGCCTACAACGCCGAGCAGGCCAAGAAGCTGCTGGCCGAGGCGGGCTATCCGCAGGGCTTTCAGATCAGCATCCACGTGCCGGGCGACCGCTATCCGCAGGCGCCCGAGACGGTGCAGGCCGTGGCGCAGTTCTGGTCGCGCATCGGCGTCAAGACCAAGGTGGAGGTGGTGCCGTGGTCGGTGTACTCTGGCCGCGCGTCCAAGAACGAATACGCCGTGAGCGTGATCGCCTGGGGCAACGGCACCGGCGAGGCCGGTTACGGCCTGCTGCAGACCCTGGCCAGCTACGACCCCAAGCGCGGCCGCGGCATCAACAACTGGGGCCGCTACAGCAACGAGAACGTGGACAAGGCGCTGGACGCTGCCACGGTCGAGTTCGACGCCCGCCGGCGCGAGGCCATCTTCCGCCACGCCGCCAAGCTGGTGACGGACGACGTGGGCCACATCCCGCTCTTCCACTACCAGAACATCTGGGCCGCGAAGAAGGGCCTGAAGGTGGTGCCGCTGCTGAGCGACCGCACGACGGCCATGCAGGTCACGCGGACGAACTGATCCATGCTGCACGTCACGCCCGCCGATGCGCTCATCGACGTGCCGCGCCGCATCGCGGCCGACGGGCTCGCGCCCGGCGAGCGGGTGCGCATCGAGAGCCGCACCGTGCGCGGGCCGGGCATCGCCTGGACGGCGGAGGTCGAACTGGTCGCCGATGCCGATGGCATCGTCGACCTGGGCCGCGATGCGCCGCTGCCTGGGGGCAGCTACGAGGGCATGTCGCCCATGGGCCTGGTCTGGGCGCAGGTGCCGGAGCGGACCGGCGCGCCGCGCGAGGTGTTCGCGGCCAAGCCCGCCGCAGCGCTCACGACCGAACTGGTGCTCACCCGCGCCGACGGCAGCCGCTGGCAGGCCAGCTTCATGCAGCGCTTGATGGGCGAGGGTGTGACGCGCCGCGAGGTGCGCGATGACGGCCTGTCGGCCACGCTCTTCCTGCCGCCGGGGCCGGGTCCGCATCTGGCGGTGATGGTGCTCAACGGCAGCGGCGGCGGCATCAACGAGCCGCGGGCGGCGCTGTACGCCTCGCACGGCTACGCGGCCCTGGCGGTGGGCTACTTCAAGTCGCCCGGCCGGCCGGACCACATCTCCGACACGCACCTGGAGTACTTCGAGACGGCCCTGCAGTGGATCCATGCGCAGCTCAAGCCCGCGGGCGGCTTCGTCGCCCTGTCGGGCCAGTCGCGCGGCGGCGAGCTGGTGCTGCTGCTGGCCACGCTGATGCCCGAGCTCGTCTCGGCCGTGATCGGCTACGTGCCCGGCGCCGTGGTGCACAGCGCGCAGAACGCCTGCAACCCGGCCAACGGCCCCCACAGCCGCAACGGCCCGGCCTGGTGGTGGCGCGGCCGCCCGCTGCCGCACCTGTGGCAGGACAACCGCACCGCGACCTGGGCGCCCTGGGACGAAGGCCCCGAGCCGCGCCGCCATGCCAACGCGCTGCTCACGGCCCTGCAGGACGACGAGGCCGTGGCGAGCGCCCGCATCCACGTCGAGCGCATCTGCGGGCCGGTGATGCTGCTGTCGGCCACGGACGACGGCTCCTGGCCGTCCAGCTTGTATGGCCGAATGGTGGTCGAGCGCCTGGCCGTGCATCAACATCCCTGGCCGGTCGAGCACCTCGACTTCGAGGGCGCCGGCCATTCCATCGTCTTTCCCTACGTGCCGACCACGCAGCTGGCCTATGCCCATCCGGTCTCGGGCCGGCTGAGCACCAGCGGCGGCACGCCCGCCGCCAATGCGCATGCCGACGAGGCCTCCTGGGCCGGCGTGCGCGACTTCCTCCACCACGCCGCTTCGGCGGCCAAGGCCCAGCCATGACCTCTGCCGTTTCCAACCCCGTCGTCCCTGACCTGATCGATGCACTGGTGCCGCTGGCCGACGGCGCGCCGCTGCATGCCGTGCGCCACCAGCGCGACAAGGTGGTGACCGCGACGCAGGGCAGCCATGCGCGGCTGTTCGATCCGGCGCTGCCCGGCCTGAGCCTGGCCGAGCGCCTGCTGGCCGCGCACGAGATCGCGCGCCGTGCCGGCGTGACGGCATTGGCCGACCACTACCGCACGCAGCTGCTGGCGCTGGGCACGCCCACCGCCGCCCAGCAGGCCGCGCTGGATGGCCAGGCCGTGCCGGCGGATGACGCCCGCCTGGCCGAAATCCTGCGGTTTGCGATCGCCCTCGCCGACAAGCCGGTGGAAGGCGACCAGGCCGCGCTGCTGCGCCTGCCCGCCGCCGGCATCGACACGCCGGCCGTGGTGGCCCTGGCCCAGCTCATCGCCTACGTGGCCTACCAGGTGCGCGTGCTGGCCGGCCTGGAGGCGCTGGCCGCCGCAGGCGATGCGCAGTCTGTGGCACCCACGGCACAGGAAGAGGCGGCGCCCTTCGTGCATCCCGCCAACCTGCCCAAGCCGGGCGAGCCCATCCGCATCAACGGCTTCACCAGCGAGACGCTGGGCTGGAAGGCCTGGCTGCCCGTGCTCGACCTGGCCCAGGCCACGCCCGAGCAGATGGCCGTCCTGGACAGCAGCCATCCCAAGGCCAAGACCAGCGACTACTACCTGCTGCTGGTGCAGCAGCCGGCCATCCTGCAGGAGCGCTCCACGGTCTTCAACGCCATCATGTACGCGCCCGGCGGCCTGTCGCGGGCCGAGCGCGAACTGGCCAGCGCGGTGGTCTCGCGCATCAACGGCTGCGTGTACTGCGCGTCGGTGCATGCGCAGCGCTTCGAGCAACTGGCCAAGCGCAACGACGTGATCGCACAGGTGTTCCACGAGCCGCAGGGCGCCGGCACCAACGCGCGCGAGCGGGCGATCGTGCAGGCCTCGATCACGCTGACGGCGACGCCGGCCGGCTTCGGCGCCGACGACATCGCGCCGCTGCGCGCCGCGGGCCTGTCGGACCTGGAGATCCTGGACCTGATCCACGCCATCGCCATCTTCGCCTGGGCCAACCGGCTGATGCTCAACCTGGGCGAGCCGGTGTACGGCGGCGAGGGCTGACGGACAGGCCGAACGCCGTCGCTCAGCGCAGGCCCAGCCAGCGTATCCACCAGGGCCGCGGCCGGTCGCGCTCGCCCAGAGGCCGGGTGTCCAGTTTGCCGAACTGGGCGGCGGCGGCGCCGAAGCGGTGGCGCAGCGCGTCCGGGCTGTCGGCATCGGCCCCCGCGTGTGCGGGCCGGGCGGACGGGGAGGGAAGGGGCGCAGGCGCGGCGTCTGGCTCGGTCAAGTCCGAAGGCGGCGGAACGGAATCGCGTGGATCGGTCAATGCGTTGAAGGCGGGGGCATGTTCCCGAGGTTGGGCCGGCGCGGCGCATTGCGGAACGGGGCCAACCCCAACGGACAGCCGCGCGTGCGGCTCAAGACAGGGAGGACGGGGGACACGACCCGGAACGGCACGGCCAGCGGCAGTGCGTCCAGTCGTTGGTGCCGGAGGCCGGAATCGAACCGGCACGCCTTGCGGCGGGGGATTTTGAGTCCCCTGCGTCTACCAATTTCACCACTCCGGCACGAAGCGTCGAGACAGCCCAAAATTATGGCACAGTGCCCTGGACGAGTGCGCCGCTCCGGCGCCGCCCGGCCTTTCATTCAAGAACCATGACCATTTCCTATCCGACGATCGAAGACGCGGTCGGCAAGACGCCGCTGGTGGCCCTGCAACGCATCGACGCCGAGGCCAACGCCGCACGCGGCAACGTCGTCCTGGGCAAGCTCGAAGGCAACAATCCCGCGGGCTCGGTGAAGGACCGGCCGGCCCTGTCGATGATCCGGCGCGCCGAGGAGCGCGGCGAGATCAGGCCCGGCGACACGCTGATCGAGGCCACCTCGGGCAACACCGGCATCGCGCTGGCGATGGCCGCCGCCATCAAGGGCTACCGCATGGTGCTGATCATGCCGGAGGACCTGTCGGTGGAACGCGCCCAGACCATGAAGGCCTACGGCGCCGAGCTCGTGCTCACGCCCAAGAGCGGCGGCATGGAATACGCCCGCGACCTGGCCGACCAGATGGTGGCGCAGGGCAAGGGCCGCGTGCTCGACCAGTTCGCCAACGACGACAACCCGCGCATCCACTACGAGACCACCGGGCCCGAGCTGTGGGAGCAGACCGGTGGGCGCATCACCCACTTCGTGAGCGCCATGGGCACCACCGGCACCATCACCGGCGTGTCGCGCTTCCTCAAGGAGAAGAACCCAGCGATCCAGATCGTCGGCGCGCAGCCGGCCGAAGGTTCGCGCATTCCGGGCATCCGCAAGTGGCCGCAGGAATACCTGCCCAAGATCTTCGACCCCTCGCGTGTCGACCAGGTGGTGAACGTGAGCCAGGACAGCGCCGAGGAAATGGCCCGCCGCCTGGCGCGCGAGGAGGGCATATTCGGCGGCATCTCGGCCGCCGGCGCGCTGTGGGTGGCGCTGGAGATCGCACGCACGGTGGAGAACGCGACCATCGTCTTCATCGTCTGCGACCGCGGGGACCGTTATCTTTCTACCGGCGTGTTTCCCGCTTGAGCCCCCGCGGCGCGCCGCCCACGACAACGAACGACAAGACACGCGGAGACGACCCACCATGAACAACCTGCCCCAGTTCTGCCAGGCCTGCGCCACGCCGCTCGAATGGATCGAGCTGATGGAGGACGGCGGCCCCAAGGCCCGCCTGCGCTGCCCGGCCTGCGGCCACACGCACTGGAACAACCCGACGCCGGTGCTGGCCGCCATCGTCGAATACAAGGGCCAGGTGCTGCTGGCACGCAATGCGGCCTGGCCGCCGAAGATGTTCGCGCTGATCACCGGCTTCATGGAGGCCGGCGAGTCGCCCACCGAGGGCATCGCGCGCGAGGTCAAGGAAGAGACCAACCTCGACGTGATCAGCTGCGGCATCGTGGGCGCCTACGATTTCCAGCGCATGAACCAGGTCATCATCGCCTACCACGTGGTGGCCGAGGGCGAGGTGAAGCTCTCGCCCGAACTGGTGGACTGGCGCCTGTACGACCTGGCCGACCTCAAATGCTGGCCCGCCGGCACCGGCTATGCGCTGGCCGACTGGCTGCGCACCCGCGGGCACGAGCCCGTATTCTTCACCGCCGAAGAGAACGAGGAACGGCGCCGCGGCCTGTCCACCTGAACCGCGCCGCGCCAGAGAACGCCATGACCGACATCGCCATCGACAAGGAAATCGACACCCGCGGGCTCCACTGTCCGCTGCCCATCCTCAAGGCCAAGAAGGCCCTCAACGACATGGCCAGCGGCCAGTTGCTGAAGGTGGTGGCCACCGATCCGGGCTCCACCCGCGACTTCCAGGCCTTCGCGCGCCAGACGGGGCACGGGCTGGTGTCGCAGGAGACCGTGGGGGCGGAGTTCATTCACGTGCTGAGACGCCGCTGACGCGGCGCCGGGCGCTCGAAAGAAGAAAGGGGCCTCTCGGCCCCTTCCTGCTTCATGGAAGGACGAAGCCTCTCAGAGCGCCAGGCCCTTGAGATAGTCCTTGAAATAGCCGCCCACTTCGGGGTGCGCCAGCGCCAGTTCCACCGTCGCCTGCAGGAAGCCTTCCTTGCTGCCGCAGTCGTAGCGGGTGCCCTTGTAGGCATAGGCGTAGACGCTTTCCTTCTTCATCAGCGAGGCGATGCCGTCGGTCAGCTGGATCTCGCCGCCGGCCCCCTTGGTCTGGCGGCGGATCTCGTCGAACACGCCGGGCGTGAGCACGTAGCGGCCGGCCACGCCCAGGCGCGAGGGTGCGTTCTCGGGCGCGGGCTTCTCGACCATGGCGCGCACCTGCGTCAGGCCGTCGCCCATCGGGTCGCCGGCCACGATGCCGTAGCGCTTGACCTGGTCCAGCGGCACTTCCTGCACCGCCAGCACCGAGCCGCCGAGGTTGTTGTAGGTGCGCACCATCTGCGACAGCACGCCCTCGCCACCCTCGGGGCCGACCATCAGGTCGTCGGCCAGCAGCACGGCGAAGGGCTCGTCGCCCACCAGGTGTTCGGCGCACAGCACCGCATGGCCCAGGCCCAGCATGCGCGGCTGGCGCACGTAGGAGCAGGTCATGTCCTCGGGCGCCACCGAGCGGGCGATGCGCAGCAGCGCGTTCTTGCCGCTGGCCTCGAGCTGGCTTTCCAGCTCGTAGGCGGTGTCGTAGTGGTCTTCGATGGCGCGCTTGTTGCGGCCGGTCACGAAGATCATGTCGCGGATGCCGGCGGCGTAGGCTTCTTCCACCGCGTACTGGATCAGCGGCTTGTCCACCACCGGCAGCATTTCCTTGGGCTGCGCCTTGGTGGCAGGCAGAAAGCGGGTGCCGAAGCCGGCCACCGGAAAGACGGCCTTGCGGATGCGATTGTTGGTGGGCATGCGAATTCGAACGGAAGTTGTGATTCGTGAACCGGTCGATGCTACTGCACCGACCTGAACGCGCTGTCAGCCGAGACGCACGAGTTGTTCCTGCAAGCGTGTCAGCGAAGCGCCGAAATCGGCCACGCGCTTGTTCTCCTGCGCGATCACGGCCGGCGGCGCCTTGGCCACGAAGGCCTCGTTTCCGAGCTTGGCCTGGGCCTTGGCGATCTCGCCCTGGATGCGCGCGATTTCCTTGCCCAGGCGCACGCGCTCGGCGGCGACGTCGATCTCCACGTGCAGCGCCAGGCGGGCCTCGCCCACCACGGCCACGGGTGCGGCCTGTGCGGCAGCCGTCCAGGCCGCTTCATCGTCGAAGACCTTGACCTCGCTCAACTTGGCCAGGGCCTGCAGCACCGGCGCGGCCTGGCGCACGAAGTCGGCATCGCCCACCACGTACAGCGGCAGGCGCTGGGCCGGCGAGACGTTCATCTCGCCGCGCAGCGTGCGGCACGACGCGACCAGCGCCTTGAGCTTGGCCACGTGCGCCTCGGCCGCCTCGTCGATCTTCTCGGGTTGCGCGACGGGATAGGCGGCGACCATGATCGATTCGGCGGCGCGGCCGGCGACCGGCGCGACCTTCTGCCACAACTCCTCGGTGATGAAGGGGATCACTGGATGCGCCAGGCGCAGCAGCGTCTCCAGCGTGCGGATCAGCGTGCGGCGGGTGGCGCGCTGCTCGGCCTCGCCGCCGGTCTGGATTTGCACCTTGGCGATCTCCAGGTACCAGTCGCAGAACTCGTCCCAGGCGAACTGGTAGATGGCATTGGCGACGTTGTCGAGGCGGTATTCGGCGAAGCCTTGCGCCACTTCCTGCTCCACGCGCTGCAGGCGCGAGGCGATCCAGCGGTCGGCCTGGCTGAAGCGCATGTAGCCGTGGGCCTTGCCGCCGGGGGCGCAGTCGGCCTTGCTGTGGTCCATCAGGCCGCAGTCCTGGCCTTCGCAGTTCATCAGCACGAAGCGGGTGGCGTTCCACAGCTTGTTGCAGAAGTTGCGATAGCCCTCGCAGCGCTTGCTGTCGAAGTTGATGCTGCGGCCCAGCGAGGCCAGCGCCGCGAAGGTGAAGCGCAGCGCGTCGGCGCCGTAGGCCGGAATGCCCTCGGGGAATTCCTTCTGCGTGTTCTTGCGCACCTGGGGCGCGGTCTCGGGCTTGCGCAGGCCCTGGGTGCGCTTGTCGAGCAGCGGCTCCAACGCGATGCCGTCGATCAGGTCCACCGGGTCCAGCACGTTGCCTTCGGACTTGCTCATCTTCTTGCCCTGCGCATCGCGCACCAGGCCGTGGATGTAGACGTGCTTGAAGGGCACCCGGCCGGTGAAGTGCGTGGTCATCATGATCATCCGGGCGACCCAGAAGAAGATGATGTCGTAGCCGGTCACCAGCACGGTGGAGGGCAGGTAGAGGTCGTAGTCCTTGAGGGCGTCGCTGTTGTCCAGTGCTTCGGGCCAGCCGAGCGAGGAGAAGGGCACCAGCGCCGAGGAGTACCAGGTGTCCAGCACGTCCTCATCGCGCTTGAGGGTCTTGCCAGGGGCCTGCTTCTGCGCCTCTTCCTCGTTGCGGGCGACGTACACGCGGCCGTCCTCGTCGTACCAGGCGGGAATCTGGTGGCCCCACCAGAGCTGGCGGCTGATGCACCAGTCCTGGATGTTGTTCATCCACTGGTTGTAGGTGTTGACCCAGTTCTCGGGCACGAAGCGCACCTGGCCCGACTGCACGGCGTCGATGGCCTTCTGGGCGATGCTCTTGCCGGTGGGGTCCTTGTCGCTCACCTTGGTCATGGCGACGAACCACTGGTCCGTCAGCATGGGCTCGACCACCTGCCCGGTGCGGGCGCAGCGCGGCACCATCAGCTTGTGCTTCTTCGTCTCGACCAGGGCGCCGGCGGCCTCCAGGTCGGCCACGATCTTCTTGCGGGCGGCGAAGCGGTCCAGGCCGCGGTAGGCCTCGGGCGCGTTGTCGTTGATCTTGGCGTCCAGCGTCAGCACGCCGATGATGGCGAGGCCATGGCGCTGGCCCACCGCATAGTCGTTGTGGTCGTGCGCGGGCGTAACCTTGACCACGCCGGTGCCGAACTCGCGGTCCACGTAGTCGTCGGCAATGATGGGGATCAGCCGGTCCACCAGCGGCAGGCGCACCTGCTTGCCGACCAGGGCGGTGTAGCGCTCGTCCTCGGGGTGGACCATCACGGCGACGTCGCCCAGCATGGTCTCGGGCCGGGTGGTGGCCACCGTCAGGCTGCCGCTGCCGTCTTCCAGCGGATAGGCGATGTGCCACAGGAAGCCTTCTTCCTCCTCGCTTTCGACCTCCAGGTCGGAGACGGCGGACATCAGCACCGGGTCCCAGTTCACCAGCCGCTTTCCGCGGTAGATCAGGCCCTGCTCGTACAGGCGCACGAAGGTGTCGGTCACCACCTTGGACAGCTTGTCGTCCATGGTGAAGTACTCGCGGCTCCAGTCCACCGTGTCGCCCATGCGGCGCATCTGCTCGGTGATGGTGTTGCCGGACTGCTGCTTCCACTCCCACACGCGGGCGACGAAGTTCTTGCGGCCCAGGTCGTGGCGGCTCTGGCCCTGGCCCTGCAGCTGGCGCTCCACCACGATCTGCGTGGCGATGCCGGCATGGTCGGTGCCCGGCACCCACAGCGTGTTCGCGCCCGCCATGCGGTGGTAGCGCGTCAGGCTGTCCATGATGGTCTGGTTGAAGGCGTGGCCCATGTGCAGCGTGCCGGTCACGTTGGGCGGCGGCAGCTGGATGGCGAAGGAGGGCGCGCCGGCCTGGGGCGCCTGCGTGCCGCGGAAGCCCGCCTTCGCATAGCCGCGGCGCTCCCACTCGGGGCCCCAGTGGGCCTCGATGGCGGCGGGTTCGAAGGACTTGGCGAGGCTCTGGAGGCCGGGTTGCAGGGGCGTGTCGCTCATGGGCGGAATGGGGCAGGGCGCGCCGGCCGGAGGACTGGCGCGCGGGGCGGTTCGAAGATGGGGGACTTCGGCAGGCCCGGTCCCCACGGGTGCGGCGAGGCTCGGTGCCAGGGCAGCGAGGCGCGGTCCGAACGGGCGGGCGGAGGCTTGGCGAAGCGGAAACGGGCAATTTTAGGCGGGCGTGTCCGGCCGCACCCCGCAGCGCCCGGCGGCGCGCGGGCCGGCGCGCCCACGGGCGCCGAGGCCGGGCACTTTCTTCCTTCATCGAATCCCGGTCCATGCTCTTTCATAATTCCCGCATGCTTTTCCTGCTCTCGCCGGCCAAGTCGCTGGACTACGACACGCCGATCCCCGAAGACCTGCCCGCCACCCAGCCCGTGTTCGAGGGCGCCCGCGGCCCTGCTGCCGAGCTGATCGGCCTGATGCGCCAGAAGTCGCCGCAGCAGGTGGCCGAGCTGATGCACCTGTCGGACAAGCTGGCCGCCCTCAACGTGGCCCGCTACGAGGCCTGGGCGCCCAAGGGCACGGCGAAGAACGCCCGCCAGGCCGCCCTGGCCTTCGACGGCGACGTGTACGGCGGCCTGGACGCGCGCAGCCTGAGCGCCGCGCAGCTGGCCTGGGCGCAGGACCACGTGGTCATGCTCAGCGGCCTGTACGGCGTGCTGCGGCCGCTGGACCGGCTGCAGCCCTACCGCCTGGAGATGGGCACCGCCCTGGCCAATCCGCGCGGCAAGGACCTGTACGACTTCTGGGGCGACCGCATCGCCGCGTGGCTCAACGAGCGGCTGGCCGCCGACCGCACGCCGGTGGTGGTCAACCTGGCCTCGCAGGAATACTTCAAGGCCGTCGACCTGAAGACGCTCAAGGCGCGCGTGGTGGCGTGCGTGTTCCAGGAGCGCAAGGGCGACGACTACAAGATCGTCAGCTTCCACGCCAAGCGTGCCCGCGGCCTCATGGCGCGCTGGGCCATCCTGCACAAGGCGGCCACGCCGCAACGGCTGGAGGCCTTCAACCTGGAAGGCTATGCCTTCGCCCCCGCGGTGTCCCAGCCGGACCGGCTGGTGTTCCGCCGCGGCTGAACGTTATCCTGACGCATTGGGCGCCAGCCCAGGGAGTCCCAGCGCATGCAAGCCCTCACCCCCGAGCTCCGGCAGTGGATCCAGTCCCAGCTCGCTGCCGGCCATTCCGTCGCCACGCTGCGCGCGTCCATGCACGCGGCCGGCTGGCGCGACGACGCGACCGACATGGCGCTGGCCGAGCTCGAGCGCGGCGCGGCACCCGAACTGCCGCCCGCCCGCACCGAGATGCCCGAGCCCGCCCTGGCCGGGGACCCGCTCTACCTCGACGCCGGCGACCGCCGGGTGCAGGTCATGCAGACCCTGGCCCAGCCGCGCGTGGTGGTCTTCGGCCAGTTGCTCAGCGACGACGAATGCGAGCAGCTCATCGCCGCCGCCCGCAGCCGCCTGGCGCGCTCGCTCACGGTGGAGACCAAGACCGGCGGCGAGGCCGTCAACGCCGACCGCACCAGCGACGGCATGTTCTTCCAGCGCGGCGAAAACGAACTCGTCAGCCGGATCGAGGACCGCATCGCCCGCCTGCTGAACTGGCCGGTGGAGCGCGGCGAGGGCCTGCAGATCCTGCGCTATTCGCCCGGCGCGCAGTACCGGCCGCACTACGACTACTTCGACCCGGGCGAGCCCGGCACGCCCACGATTCTCAAGCGCGGTGGTCAGCGCGTCGGCACGCTGGTGATGTACCTGCATGAGCCCGAGCGCGGCGGCGCCACCACCTTCCCCGACGTCGGCCTGGCCGTGGCGCCGGTGCGCGGCTCCGCCGTGTTCTTCTCCTACGACCGGCCGCATCCCACCACCAAGACGCTGCACGGCGGCGCGCCGGTGGAGGCGGGCGAGAAATGGGTCGCCACCAAGTGGCTGCGCGAGGGCGAGTTCAAGTGAGCCGGGAGCGCCGCCGATGAGCGCCGGCACCGTCCGCGCCAACGGCATCGACATCGCCTTCGAGGACAGCGGCGGCAGCGGCCCCGTGGTGCTGCTGGTCATGGGCCTGGGCATGCAGCTGATCGCCTGGCCGGCCGCGCTGGTCGACGCGCTCGCCGGCGCCGGCTACCGCGTGCTGAGGCACGACAACCGCGATGCCGGCCTGTCCACCCATTTCAAGGGCGCGGACAGCGGCAACCTGCTGTGGCAGGCGCTGCGCCAGCGCATGGGCCTGCCGCTGGACGTGCCTTACGGCCTGCAGGACATGGCGCAGGACGCGCTGGGCCTGCTCGACGCCCTGGGCATCGGCGAGGCGCATGTGCTGGGCGTTTCCATGGGCGGCATGATCGCCCAGCGCATGGCGGCCGGCGCGCCGCAGCGGGTGCGCAGCCTCACCAGCGTCATGAGCAGCAGCGGCGCCCGCCACCTGCCGGGTCCGCGCGCCGACGTCGCCGCCGCCATGGTGCGGCGGCCGCCGCGGCGCGATGCCGGCGAGGCGGCGCTGGTCGCCCATGCGGTCGGCCTGCTGCGCCTCATCGGCAGCCCGGGCTTCGCCCAGGCGCAGGACGAGGCGGTGCTGGCCGAGCAGGTGCGCACGGCCCTGCGCCGCAACTACGACCCTGCCGGCACGCGCCGCCAGCTGATGGCCATCTGGGCCGATACCGACCGGCCTGCGCTGCTCGGCCGCATCGCCTGCCCGGCGCTGGTGCTGCATGGCGAGGCCGACCCGCTGCTGCCCATCGAATGCGGCCGCGACACGGCCCGGCGCATTCCCGGTGCGCGCTTCGTCGGCATTCCCGGCATGGGCCACGACTGGCCACCGGGCGTGGCCGACCGGCTGCTGGCCGAAGTCCTTCCCTTCCTGCAGGATGCCGACGCCCGCCGACAATCGGCGGCATGAGTCTGGACACCACCCCCGAGCAGTCGCAGCTGGGCCGGGCCTCGGCCTATGCCGACCGCTATGACCCCGCGCTGCTCTTTCCCCTGCCGCGCGCGCCGCAGCGCATCGAGATGGGCATTGACGGCCCGCGCCTGCCCTTCTTCGGCGCCGACCTGTGGACCGCCTTCGAGCTGTCGTGGCTCAACCCGCGCGGCAAGCCGCAGCTGGCCATCGTGCATTTCACCGTGCCCTGCGAGACGCCCAACATCATCGAGAGCAAGTCCTTCAAGCTCTACCTCAACAGCTTCAACAGCAGCACCTTCGCCGATGCCGAGGCGGTGCGCGAGCGGCTGCGGGCGGACCTGGCCGAGGCGCTGTGGCGCGGCAGCGAGCGGGCCGGCAGCGTGGGCGTCAAGCTGCTGGCACCCGCGCAGTTCGCGGCCGAGCGCGTGGCCGAGCTGGAGGGCCTGGACCTGGACCGGCTGGACGTCGACTGCACCGACTACCAGCCCCGCCCCGAGCTGCTGCGCACCGTGCCCGGCGAGCCCGCCGTGAACGAGACGCTCGCCAGCCGCCTGCTCAAGAGCAACTGCCGCGTAACCGGCCAGCCCGACTGGGGCAGCGTGCAGATCAGCTACAGCGGCGCGCCCATCGACCAGGAAGGGCTGCTGCGCTACATCGTGAGCTTTCGCAACCACAACGAATTCCACGAGCCCTGCGCCGAGCGCATCTTCACGGACATCTGGCAGCGCTGCGCGCCCACCCGGCTGGCCGTGTACTGCCGCTACACCCGCCGCGGCGGGCTGGACATCAACCCCTTCCGCACCAGCTGGCCGCAGGCGCTGCCGCCCAACCTGCGCACCGCGCGCCAGTAGGCCCGGCCCCGGCCGGCGAGCCGTCGGCATGCTCCTACAGCCGCCTGGGGCCGCCCCGCGCATACTGCGCCAGCTGCGGCCGACCCCTGCCCGCGCAGCCGCCGGCAGGCCCGCCAGCCGCTGACGGCGGCCTCTGACGCCGCCCCTGACCCCAACACCCACATCGCGCGAGGATCTCCGCTTGAACGTTCTCATCGTCGACGACAACGCCTCTGCCGCCGAGCTGCTGCAGGAGCTGATCGTCCTGCAGGACCACCAGGCCCGCTGCGCGCTCACGGCGCAGGAGGCGATCGACGCCTTCGCGCAGGAGCATTTCGACATCGCCCTGGTCGACCTGACCCTGCCCGACCGCCCGGGCGCCGAAGTGGCCCAGCACTTCCGCAGCCAGGCCGCCGGCCGGCCACTGCTGCTGGTCGCTATTTCGGGCTACGGCGCGGGCGACGCCACCGGCGCGCAGGCCATGCCCTTCTTCGACCACTATCTGCAGAAGCCGATCGACTTCGACGCGCTCGACCGGCTGCTGGCACCGCCCGCCACCGCATGAAAGCCTCCCCCAGCGCCCGTAGCTGGATCGCCGCCGGCGTCCGGCACGAGCTGTTGATGCGCGCGCTGCCCGCGCTGCGCCACGAGATGGCCGGGCCGGTGTCGCTGCTGCGCATGACGCTGCTGATGCTCAAGCGCCATGCCGGCGCCACGCCGGTCGATGGCGCCGCCTGCCTGCAGCGCGTGGACCAGGCCAGCGACCAGCTGGCGCTGCTGGTCGATTCGGTACGCGCCCTGCGCGACTGGGAGCTGGCCACCACCGACGAGGGCCTGGGCCGCAGCGAGCTCGTGCGCCAGTGCGCGGCGCTGATGCGCGCCGCCTTCGACCTCAATGGCCTGTCGCTGGAGATCGATCCCCGACTCGAAGCCGACGGTGACGATGCGCCGCGCTGGCCGGACGGCGCCGCCCTGCGCTACCTGCTGCTCGGCGCCCTGGGCCATCTGCACGACCAGCAGGAAGCGCCGGCCATCGTGCGCATCGAGCCCAGCGATCAGGCGCACGAGTTGCGGGTGCGCGTGGGTCCCAGGCTCGACGGCCGCGACGACCCGGAGCTGCTGCAGCACCGCGCGCCGCGCAGCCTGGCCATCGACGCCGTGTGCCTGCAGAGCCTGGCCGAGGACCTGGGCCGCGAGATCACGACCGAGCCGGACGGGGTGCGCCTGTCGCTGAAGCCCGCTTGAGCTTTCGGGCCTCGCGCTGCAGCGCGAGGCGATGGCGGCGCAGGAATTCCATCAGCCTTCCCTCCGCCGACAGGAGTCCGCGCCGCGTGCGCGCGGTGCCCAGGCCGTCCCACACCTCCGCCATGGCCTGAGCGTCTGCCGACAGCTTGGTGCCCAGCGCCAGCACGGCAGGATGGATGTAGGCCTTGCGGCAGACGGCCGGCGTGTTGCCCAGCTGCTTGGCCACTGCGCCCAGGATTTCCTTGGCGCGGATGCGCAGGCCGGCGGGTTCGTCCACCTGCCGGTCGCAGGCCAGGCGTGTCAGTTCCAGGGCCTGCACCGAGCCGTGCCAGGTGCGGAAGTCCTTGGCCGTGAATTCGCCGCCGGTGGCCTCGCGCAGGTAGTCGTTGACGTCGCCGGAGCTCACGTGCCGTTGTTCGCCGTCCTCGTCCACGTACTGGAAGAGGGCCTGGCCGGGCAGTTGCTGGCATTGCCGCACCACGCGGGCCACGCGCTTGTCGTCCACTTTGGCTTCGTGCATCACGCCGCTCTTGCCGCGAAAGCGCAGCTTCAACTGCCCGCCCGCGGTCTGCAGATGCCGGTTGCGCAGTGTGGTCAGGCCGAAGGAATTGTTGGTGCGGGCATATTCCTCGTTGCCCACGCGCAGGTAGGTGGTGTCCAGCAGGCGCACGATGGCGGCCAGCACGGCTTCGCGGGAAGGCTTGCCGCGCGCCTTGTCCAGGTCGCGCCGCACGCGGGCACGGATGCGGGGCAGCGCCTGGCCGAACTGCTCCAGGCGCTCGAACTTGGCCTCGTCCTTCAGCAGACGCCAGTCCGGGTGGTAGCGGTACTGCCGCCGGCCTCGCGCGTCCAGCCCGGTGGCCTGCAGGTGGCCATTGGCGAGGGGGCAGATCCACACCTGCTCGTAGGCCGGCGGAATCGCCAGCTTGCGGATGCGCGTGATTTCAGCGGCGTCGCGGATCCAGCGGCCCTTGGCGTCGCGGTAGCGGAAGTCGGCCGCGCCGCCGCCGCTGCGCACGCGCTGGATGCCCGGCATCTCGCTGGAGACATAGAGCAGGCCGTTGCCGATGGGCGTGGGCGCCGCGGCAGCCGCGGGGGTGTCCTGGGAGGTGGAGGCAGTGGCGTCGAGCATGGCGTTGGGCGATGGATGGGCAAGCTGCCATGCGCGCACCGCCGTGGATGTAGGACGCCGGGGTGGGGCCTGGTCCGTTGCAGCATCGCCGCACGCGTCGGCGGCGTGGCAACGGGCCCGGTCCGCGCCTTCTCAGAAGAGCGAGGCGGTGACCGGCCCCGCCGGCGCCGCAGGCGGCCGGCTGCCGCTGCGCCGCACCGGTGCCTGGGCCTCGGCGCTGCCGGCCTTCACCAGCGCGCCCACGCGCACGCCCAGCAGGCGCAGCGGCCGGTCCAGCGGCACGCGTTTGAGGGCCAGGCCGGCCGTGCGGCGGATCAGCTTCGCATCGGCCGTGTAGAACTCCAGCGACTGGTCGCGCGTGGCGATCCTGAAGTCGGCATAGCGCAGCTTCACGCCGATGGTGCGGCCCACGTAGCCCTTGCGCTGCAGGTCCTCGGCCACCTTCTCGCACAGGTGGGTGAAGATGGCACCGAGCTCGGCCTTGTCGCGCACGGCATGCAGGTCGCGCTCGAAGGTGGTCTCGCGGCTCATGGAGACGGGCTCGCTCTCGGTTTCCACCGGCCGGTCGTCGCGGCCCCAGGCCACCTCGTGCAGCCAGGCGCCGTAGGCCTTGCCGAAGCGCTGCACCAGCCAGGCCGGCTCGCACTTGGCCAGGTCGCCGATGGTGTGCAGGCCCAGGCCCGCCATCTTGGCCTCGGCCTTGGGGCCGATGCCGTTGACCTTGCTCACCGGCAGCGGCCAGATGCGCTCGGCCAGTTCGTGCGCGTACAGCACGGTGATGCCGTTGGGCTTGTCGAACTCGCTGGCCATCTTGGCCAGCAGCTTGTTGGGCGCCACGCCGATGGAGCAGGTCAGCCCCGTGGCGTCGAAGATCGACTTCTGGATCAGCCGCGCCAGCACCCGACCGCCCTCGCGCTGGCCGCCGGGCACCTCGGTGAAGTCGATGTAGACCTCGTCCACCCCGCGGTCCTGCATCAGCGGCGCGATGTCGGTCACGATCTTCTTGAAGGCGCGCGAGTAGCGGCGGTATTCGTCGAAGTCGGTGGGCAGCATCAGCGCCTGCGGGCAGAGCTTGGCCGCCTTCATCATGCCCATGGCCGAGCCGATGCCGAACTGCCGCGCCGGGTAGGTGGCGGTGGTGATCACGCCGCGGCCGGTGTAGTCGGCCAGGCGCGGGAAGGCCGAGACGGGAATGCGGTCCAGCGGCGTGTCGGGCGGCAGGCCGCCGATGAGCTCCTCCAGCCGGCGCCGGCCGCCACCGACCACCACCGGCAGGCCCTTGAGCTGCGGATAGCGCAAGAGCTCGACGGAGGCGAAGAAGGCGTCCATGTCGAGGTGGGCGATGCGGCGGATGGGGGTGGCCTTCTGACGAGCGGCCGGTGGCGGACTGGACACGGAGCGATTGTCCGATGCCGGGTCCCCGCGGCGCATGCCGGGAGGCGGAAGGACCGGCGCCGCGTCGTGATATCGAATTTAGATATCATTCCCAAAAAGGGAGTGACATCGTGGCGGCGTTGAAGACGAAGCAGCGGAAGACCCTTGCGCTCATCTTTTCCAGGCCCGTGCCAGGCAGCCTCAAGTGGCCGGACCTCGTGGCGCTGCTGCTGGAACTCGGCGCCACCATGACGGAGCGCGAAGGATCGCGGGTGGCCTTCTTCCTGTTCCATCAGGTGCAGGTGATGCACCGGCCGCATCCCGGCAACGACGTCGACAAGGGCGCCGTCGCGGCCGTTCGCAAATGGCTCGAAAGCAATGGAGTATTGCCATGACCAGGAACATCATGGATGTCGACGGCTACAAGGCCGTCATCAGCTACGACCCGGAGATCGAGATGTTCCGGGGCGAATTCCTCGGGCTCAACGGCGGGGCCGACTTTTATGCGGCCGATGTCCGCAGCCTGCAGAAGGAGGGCAGGGTCTCGCTGCGTGTCTTTTTGGAGGAATGCGCGGCTCAGGGCATCGCCCCGCGCAAGACCTTCTCAGGCAAATTCATGCTGCGCATCGATCCACAACTGCACGAGATTGCGGCAACGAAGGCCGCGGCGGAAGGCAAGAGCCTGAACCAGTTGGCGGAGGAGGCCATCCGCAGCCAGGTGGCGTTGGAGGACGAGGGGCTCGCGTCGGCGGGCTGAGCGGGTGTGAGCGAACCCGGAGCGTTGTCCGGCGTCCTGCCGTTCATCCGGGGCGACGCCGGCTGCTTGCGGAGCGCGCCGGCTCAATCGAAGGCCGCGGGCCGCGCCGCCACCAGGGCCCGGTTGCGTCGCCGGTCGGCGGCGATCTCGCGCGCGAAGTCCTCGGCGCTGCCGCCGGCCGGCAGGTTGTGGGCTTCGCGCAGGCGGCGGCGCAGGGTGTCGTCCTGGCGCAGCAGGCGGTCGACTTCCTGGTTGATCCGCGCCACCACCGCCGCAGGCGTGTCCGCCGGGGCGAACAGGCCGAAGAGCGAGTCGCGGTTGGCCTCGGGGTAGCCCAGCTCGGCCAGCGTGGGCACCTCGGGCAGGGCGTCGATGCGCCGCGGCGCACCCACGGCCAGGGCCTGCAGGCGGCCGTCGGCGATGTACTGCAGCTGCTGGGCCGCCACGTTGGTGGACAGCGCCTCGAACTGCCCACCCAGCGCATCGGTGAGCTGCGGCCCGCCGCCGTGGTAGGGCACGTGCACGATGTCCACACCGCTCGCCGCGCGCACCTGGGCCAGGACGAGATGGCCGATGGTGGCCACGCCCGAAGTGGCCCAGCGCAGCGTGCCGGGCGCCGCGCGCGCCTGGGCGATCAGGGCGTCGAAACCGCGGCCGGCGAAGGCGGGCGTGCCGACCACCAGCACCGGCGTGTGCATCACGCCGGCCACGGGCGCGAAGGCCCGCAGCGGGTCGTAGGGCACGCGGCCCACCAGCGGCTGCAGGGTGAGCGGGCTGATGGCCGAAAAGGCGAGCGTGTGGCCGTCCGCCGGCGCGCGGGCCAGCAGGCCCAGGCCCACGCTGCCGCCGGCACCCGCGCGGTTGTCGACCAGCACCGGCACGCCGAGCGCATGGGACAACGGCTCGGCAAGCGCGCGCGCCATGCCGTCGCTGACGCCGCCGGGCGGATAGACCACGACCAGGCGCAGCGGACGGCGGGGCCAGTCCGGCGGGGCTGGCGCGGTGGCGGCGGTGCCTGCGCCGGCGACGCCGAGTGCGCCGACGGCCAGCGCCGCGGCGACTCGGCGGCGCCGCAGCATGGGGCCGCCGGCGCCGCTGGCGTCGGCCGGCAGGAAGGGCCCGGGGCGCAGGCTCATCGTGCCGCCTTGCGGGTGGCGAGCGGCGTCGTGCGACCGCGCGGCGCCGGTGATGGCGGCGGCACGGGTGCCTGTGCCGTCGGCACTTCTTCAGGCTGCGCGGCCATCTCGCGCAGCAGCGCCGTGAAATGGCGGGCCGGCAGGTTGTCTTCCTCTGCGCGCGAGACCAGGGTGAGCGGCGCGTCCAGCGCCGCGGCATCGGCCAGCGGCAGGTAGGCGATGGCATGGGCATGCACACCCGCCATCGAGGCCGGCACCACCGACAGCCCGACGCCCGCCGCAACGAGGTTGAGGTTGGTCATCATGCGCTCGACCTCGGCCACCACCTGCGGGCGCAGGCCGCGCGCATGGGCCAGCGACAGCAGCTCGGCGTAGAGGCCCGGCGCACCGGCGCGGCGCACCAGGATCAGCGGTTCCGCGCACAGCGCGGCCAGCGGCAGGGCGGCCTGCTCGGCGGGACTCGCCGCCAGCGGATGGTCGATGGGCAGGGCGGCCCGCATGGGCTCGCGCAGCAGGGTCTCGAAGACCAGGCCCGGCGGCTGGGCCACCGGCATGCGCAGCAGGCCCGCGTGCAGCCGGCCGGCGGCCAGGGCCTCGGTCAGCTCGGCGGCGTTGTTCTCGCTGATCTGCAGTTCGACGTCCGGATGGCTGCGGCGGAAGGCCCGCAGGGCCTGCGGCACGAAGCGGTGCGCCGCGGCCGAACTGGTGAAGCCCACGGCCACCCGGCCCGCCTCGCCGCGCGCCAGCCGGGCCATGCGCTCGCGCATGGCGGCCATGTCGTCCAGCAGGCGCTGCGCCTCCGCCTGGAAGGCGCGGCCGGCCTCGGTCAGCGCCACGCCGCGCGGATGGCGGCGGAACAGCGTCATGCCCAGCTGCCGCTCCAGCGCCTTGATCTGCACGCTCAGCGGCGGCTGCTGGATGCCCAGCTGCTCCGCCGCGCGCGTCATGTGGCCCGCCTGCGCGACGGCCAGGAAATAGCGCAACGCCCGTGTCTCCATATCTTTTTCGTATCGGAAGTGCCCGGTTATTTTATTTGACCCTATGAGCGCGGCTGCCTATCGTGCCGCAGCCGACCCGTGGCCTCGCCGCCGCGGCTGCCATTCTTCCGGAGACACGCACCATGCGCCCACAGGGCCCCTGCACCGCCGCTGCGCCGGCATCCTTTCCCCTTCCTGCGCCTGCACCGGCGCCCCGCGGCCTGCACCGCGGTGCGGCCTGCGCGCTCTCGTTGACGCTGATGCTGGTGCTGGCCGCCTGCGGCGGCGGTGGCGGCGGCAACGGCTTCGCCTTCCTGCCCGGCGCGATCGGCAGCGGCACGACAACGCCGCCAGCGGCCGGCGGCAGTACGCCGGCGCCCGCGCCCATCGCGGCCAATCCTCCCGCGCCGGCGGCGCCGCCCTATGCGCCCGCCCTCGACTGCGCCGCGCTGGCCGGCCGCACGCTGGCGGCCAGCACCATCAGCCTGCCGACCACCGGCGCCACGGTGACCAGCGCCACGCCCATCGCCGCCGACGCCACGGGCAACAGCCTGGGCGCCTATTGCCAGGTGCGCGGCACCATCGCACCGGTGGATGCCACGGCCCAGTCCATCCAGTTCGCGCTCAACCTGCCGCTGGCCTGGAACGGCAAGACCATCCACTTCGGCGGCGGCGGCTTCGACGGCGTGCTGATCGACGGCACCGAGCCCGTGCGCTTCGGCCCGCCGGGCAAGCCCGCGCCGCTGGCCCTGGGCTATGCGACCTACGGCGACGACTCGGGCCACCAGTCCAGCAGCATCACCGACGGCCGCTTCGCCACCAACGACGAGCAGCTCGCCAACTACGGCGGCCTCACGCTCAAGAAGACCCACGACGTGGCCCAGGCCCTGGTGCTGGCCTACTACAGCCGCACGCCGGCCAAGGCCTATTTCCTGGGCACCTCCACCGGCGGGCGCGATGCGCTGGGCTACATCCAGCGCTGGCCGGCCGACTACGACGGCGTGATCGCCAACGAGCCGGCCCTCAACTACAGCGGCACACGGCTGTCGAACGTGGCGCTGGGCCGGGCGCTCTATGCCAACGGCGGCGCGGGCTGGATGAACGTGGCCAAGACGCTGCTGGTGCAGCGCACCGTGCTGCAGGCCTGCGACCGGCTGGACGGCGCCGCCGATGGCGTGGTGAGCAACGTGGAAAGCTGCCGCCAGCTCAACAGCAGCATCCTGGCCTCGCTGCGCTGCCCCGGCGGCACCGACACGGGCGACAGCTGCCTGTCCGACGCGCAGCTGGCCACCGTGAACACCATCGAGTCGCCGCTGGTCTTCAGCAGCTATGCGCTGGCCAACGGCGTGACCCGCGCCGGCGGCTACAACTTCCTCGAAGGCGCGCTGGTGGCCGGCCCCTACACCACGCGTGACCTGGGCACCCGGCCGGTGCCGGGCAACCCGGCGACCTCGGCCGACGCCAACATGTACGTCACCGGCGACCAGTGGGCGAAGTACTTCGTCACCCGCGACCCGACGTTCAACACGCTGACCCTCGACCCGCTCGCCCCCGGCGCCTGGACCTCGCGCGTGACCACGGTGTCGGCCCTGACCGATGCCACCGACCCCAACCTGGCGCCCTTCTTCGGCCGCGGCGGCAAGCTCATCATGCTGCATGGCCTGGCGGACGAGGTGATCAGCCCCAACTCCACCATCGACTACTACAACCGCGTGGTGGCCACCGTGGGCGCGGCCCAGGCGGCGCAGAGCCTGCGCTTCTACACCGTGCCCGGCATGGGCCACGGCACGGGCGTCTTCATTCCGGGCTGGGACTCGCTGGCCGCGCTGGAAGCCTGGGCCGAGCAGGGCCTCGCCCCTGCCACGCCGGTGGCCATGGACACCGTGGCCGGCACCTACGGCCGCACCCGGCCCATCTGCCAGTACCCCGCCTGGCCCAAGTACGGCGGCAGCGGCAGCCTGGACGCGGCCGTCAACTACAGCTGCGTGACCGAGGTCGGCAACCCGCTGGCCTGCCAGTACCTGCCCGCCGCCGCCACCACCTACAAGGGTGGCGACATGGCCGGCGAGGAACTGCGGGTGCAGATCGACCCGGCCACGCTGGCCTACACCGTCACCATCGACGCCAGCAGCCAGCGCGCGACCGGCACGCAGCGCAGCGGCACGCTGGTGCCGCAGGGCCAGTGCAGCTACACGAGCGGGGAGGGCGGGGCGCTGTTCACCTTCGCGCCGGGCGGCGTGCTCTCCGGCGGCGTGAGCCGTGCCGGCGGCAGCGGCTTCGCGGCCCTGCTGGCCTTCCAGACCACCTTCGACAACCGCAGCACGCCGACGGTGTTCAACCCGGTGGCCAACATCTCCAACGCGGCCGGCGTGCAGCAGGCCGGCAGCGCCGCCGCGCTGCCCTACGCCGGCGCGGTGCGGCTGCGCAATGCCGGCACCTTCCAGTACTGCCGCGACGCCACCACCAACGGCTTCATGGTCTACGACGCCAACTGCATGCAGACCGAGAAGGGCTACCTGGCCTACAACACCACGCGCGGCGCCTTCGACGTCTACACCACGCCGGCCAGCGGCGGTGCCACCACCACGGGCGGCACGCTCTCTGGCTCCATGGTGATCGGCCTGGTGGGCGGCACCGCCGTGCCGCTGCACCTGGTGCGCGACGGCGCCGGCAACGTCGGCATGCGGCTGCAGTCGCCGCAGCAGAGCCTGGCCACCGGCACGGCCGACGGCAGCTACATCGCCGCCAGCAGCAACGGCGACAACCGCAGCGCCGCCATCGCCGGCAACAGCCTGCAACTGGGCACGGCCACCGCCACGCTGGGCTTCGACAGCCCCGTCCCTGGCGTCGCTACGGCCAGCGCCGCGCGGCCTGGCAAGCTGGTCTACAACGGCGGCGTGTTCGCCTTCGTGTCCGACACCACGGCCAACGCCGCGCTGGAACTTGGAGTCCGTCACTGATGCCGTCAATCTCTCTTCCTCCCACCACCGCGCGGGGTTGGCGCGCCATGCTCGCGGCCGGCCTGGCCTGCACTGCCGGGCTGGCCGTGGCACGGACCGCAGTGGACGACGCTGCGCCCCGCGCCGCGGCCCGCAGCGGGCCGACAGCCAGTGCCTGCCCTGCCGCCGTGCCTCAGGACGCGCAGTGCTACACCGGCGCCGACGGGGCCGGCGCCTTCTACTGGATCGCCATTCCGAAGGACTGGAACCGCGTGCTGGTGATGCATGCGCACGGCGGCCCCGAGACCGGCCCGCCCAAGCTCGAACGCAGCCAGGAGGACCTGAGCCGCTGGGCCATCACCGTGCGCGCCGGCTATGCCTGGGCCGGCTCCACCTATCGCCGCGGCGGCTACGGCGTGACCATGGCGGCCGAGGACACCGAGCGCCTGCGCCGCATCTTCGCGGCCCGCTTCGGCCAGCCGCGCCTGACGCTGCTGCACGGCCAGAGCTACGGCGGCGGCGTGGCGGCCAAGGCGGCCGAACTCTATGCGCCGACCGGCGGCCTCCAGAGCCCCTACGACGGACTGGTGCTGACCAGCGGCGTGCTGGGCGGCGGCAACACGGCCTACGACTTCCGGCTGGATCTGCGCGCCGTCTACCAGTACGTGTGCCGCAACCATCCCGCGCCGGTCGAGCCACAGTACCCGCTGTGGCAAGGCTTGCCGATGGATTCGACGCTGACCCGCCAGGACCTGGCCGCCCGCGTGCGCGACTGCACCGGCGTCGGCCTGCCGGCGGCGCAGCGCACGCCCGAGCAGGCCGCGCGGCTCAAGACCATCCTGACGGCGGTGAAGATTCCCGAGCGGACGCTGGTCGCCCACCTCAACTGGGCCACCTGGCTGTTCCAGGACCTGACGCAGAAGCGCCTGGACGGCCGCAACCCCTTCGGCAACGTCGGCGTGCGCTACGACGCGCCCGCCGGCGAAGCCGAGGCCCTCAACGCCGGCGTGGTGCGCTATGCGGCCGATCCGCAGGCCCAGGGCGCCCTGGCCGCGGACAGCCTGCCCACCGGCCGCACGGCGCTGCCGACTGTGACGCTGCATGCCATCCACGACCCGACGGCCTTCGTCGAGCTGGAGGACGCCTACCGCCGCATCCGCACCGCCGCCGGCACCGACGGCCACCTGGTGCAGGCCTTCGCCGACGAGCGCGAGCACAGCTACCTGAGCGACCCGGAGTACCCCGCCGTCTTCGACGCACTGGTGGCCTGGATCGACCGCGGCGACAAGCCCACGCCCGCCAGCCTGGCCGACGCCTGCCGCGGGCTGGAGACGCGTTACGGCACGGCCGGCAAGCCCGGCTGCCACCTGCAGCCCGACTGGCGGCCCCAGCCCATCGAGACGCGCGTGCCGCCGCGCTGACGAGCGGCGTCCCCGGCGTCCCCGGCGGCTCCAAGGCCGGTCGGTGAACCCGTTCGCCCTGAGCTTGGCGCGTGCCCTGGCTTCGACAAGCTCAGCCCGAACGGTCCTTGGCCGACTGCCTGACTGACTGACTGACTGGCATCGCACCAGGCCGAGGCCCGGACTTCGTCCGCGCCGCCGCCTTGCCCCTTCGCGGCGGCCGTCATGTTCCAGTCAAGGTCGGTCCCTAGACTCCGGCCGCGCCCGCCGCCACCCGGCCTTGCCCCGGCCGCGGTCGTGCGCCAGCGCTCGGCTGCCAACGCCGACCCGCCCTCGCGCGTTGTCTGCATCGGGGGTGCACCGCGCCCGCCTCATTTCCGCTGCCTTGGTCCATCGCGTGGCCGCAGGCGATGTCCGTCCAACCCGCCGCCTGCCCACGCACCGATCCGCCATGCGCCGCCGCATCCTGCCGCTCGAAGTTTCCAGCGCCGTGGGCAACCGCTGGGACTGGGCCTTGCTGCCCCTGATCCTGGCCGTGCTCTTCGGGCTGGCCTTCGCCGCCTCGCAGATGGCGCGCCCCTATGCCGTGGGCGAGCCGCTGCCGCTGAGCCTGGACCCTGCCGTCCTGCCCTACTACCTGCTGCGCACCACGCTGCGCATGTTCATCGCGCTGGGCGCCTCGCTGGTCTTCGCCTGCGTCTTCGCCGTGCTGGCCGCCAAGTACCGGCTGGCCGAGCGGCTGCTGGTGCCGCTGCTGGACGTGCTGCAGTCCATCCCCATCCTGGGCTTCCTGTCGATCACCGTCACCGGCTTCATCGCGCTCTTCCCCGGCAACCTGCTGGGGGTGGAGTGCGCGGCCATCTTCGCCATCTTCACCTCGCAGGCCTGGAACATGGCCTTCAGCCTCTACCAGTCGCTGCGCACCGTGCCGGCCGAGCTGGGCGAGGCGGCGGCGGTGTTCCAGCTCTCGGGCTGGCAGCGCTTCTGGCGGCTGGAGCTGCCCTTCGCCATGCCCGGCCTGCTGTGGAACATGATGATGTCCATGTCGGGCGGCTGGTTCTTCGTGGTCGCCTCCGAGGCCATCTCGGTCTCGGGCCAGAACATCAAGCTGCCGGGCGTGGGTTCGTACATCGCGATGGCCATCGAGGCGCGGGACCTGTCGGCCATCGGCTGGGCCATCCTGTGCATGCTGATCGGCATCCTGCTGTACGACCAGCTCTTCTTCCGCCCGCTGGTGGCCTGGGCCGACAAGTTCCGCTTCGACGAAAGCGGCAGCGGCGAGGCCAGCCGCTCCTGGCTGCTCGACTGGCTGCGCCGCACGCGGCTGACCCGCGCCACCGGCGAATGGCTGGCGCACCGCGCGGTGCGCACGCTGGCGTGGTTCCCGCGGCGTTTCGACGGCACCTCGGTGCGCGCCCGGCCGCGGCCGGCCAATCCGCTGGCCCAGCGTGCGGGGGACGCGCTGCTGTCGGGCGCCGTGCTGCTGGCCATCCTGTGGCTGGGGCGCTTCATCCACAGCGAGGTGGGCTGGACCGAGGTGGGCCATGTCTTCCTGCTGGGCCTCTACACGCTGGTGCGGGTGCTGGTGCTGATCGCCATCGCGGCCGTGGTGTGGGTGCCGGTGGGCGTGTGGATCGGCATGAACCCGCGCTGGTCCGACCGGCTGCAGGCGGTGGCGCAGTTCCTGGCGGCCTTTCCGGCCAACCTGATGTTCCCGGTGGCGGTGCTGCTGATCGTGCGCTGGAAGCTCAACCCCGACGTCTGGCTGTCGCCGCTGATGGTGCTGGGCACGCAGTGGTACCTGCTGTTCAACGTGATCGCCGGCGCGTCGAGCGTGCCCACCGAGCTGCGCCATGCCTCGCGCAACCTGGGCCTCACGGGCTGGCTGCGCTGGAAGCGCTACCTGCTGCCGGCCGTGTTCCCCAGCTTCGTGACCGGCGCCATCACGGCCAGCGGCGGCTCGTGGAACGCCAGCATCGTGGCCGAGTACGTGAGCTGGGGCGACACCACGCTGCAGGCCCACGGCCTGGGCAGCTACATCGCGCAGATGACCGCCACGGGTGACTTCCCGCGCATCGCGCTGGGCATCGGCGTGATGTGCGTGTTCGTCATGGGGCTGAACCACTTCGTGTGGCGGCGCCTCTACCAGCTCGCTGAACAACGAATGCATTTCTGACAGAAGGGGACGGGCCATGACCGAGCGCGACACCATCATCGACCTCCAGGCCGTCGGCAAGGGCTTCCGCGCGGCGGACGGCACCGCGCGGCCCGTGCTGCAGGACGTGGACCTGCGCCTGGCCGCGGGCGAGATCGTGGCCCTGCTGGGCCCGTCGGGCTCGGGCAAGTCGACGCTGCTGCGCATCCTGGCCGGGCTGGTGCCGGCCGACCGGGGCGAGGTGCGCTACCGCGGCCAGCCGCTGCACGGGCCGGCGCGCGGCATCGCGATGGTGTTCCAGTCCTTCGCGCTCTTTCCCTGGCTCACGGTGCAGCAGAACGTGGAGCTGGGCCTGGAGGCGCGCGGCGTGCCGCAGGCCGAGCGGGCCCGGCGCGCTGCTGCGGCCATCGAACTCATCGGCCTGGGCGGCTTCGAGGGCGCACTGCCGCGCGAGCTGTCGGGCGGCATGCGCCAGCGCGTGGGCATCGCCCGTGCGCTGGTGGTCGAGCCCGACGTGCTGCTGATGGACGAAGCCTTCTCGGCGCTGGACGTGCTGACCGGCGAACGCCTGCGCGACGACATCCTGGCGCTGTGGGAAGGCGGGCAGATGCCCACGCAGGCCATGCTCGTCGTCTCGCACAACATCGAGGAGGCGGTGCTGATGGCCGACCGCGTGCTGGTCTTCGCGGCCGACCCGGGCCGCGTGCGGGCCGAGCTGCGCATCGGCCTGCCGCGCCCGCGCGACCGCGACTCGGTGGAGGTGCGCATGCTGATCGACCAGGTCTATGCGCTGATGACGGCCGGCGCCGCCGGCACGGCCCACGGCCCCAAGCATGCCGTGCTGGCCGAGCGCTTGCCCTCGGCCGACGTGGCCCGCATGGAAGGCCTGCTGGAGCTGCTGGTGGAAGACGACTTCCAGGGCCGCGCCGACCTGCCCCGCCTGGCCGACGAGGCCGAGCTGGGGGACGACGACCTGCTGCCGCTGACCCAGGGCCTGTCGCTGCTGGGCCTGGCCCGGCTGGCCGAAGGTGACCTGCTGGTCACGCCGCTGGGCCGCCACTATGCCGGCAGCGCCCGCGCCGGGCGCCAGCGCATGTTCGGCCAGCAGCTGCTGGAGCGCGTGCCGCTGGCCGCCCACATCCGCCACAGCCTGGAGCAGGACGCGCAGGGCCAGATTTCGGAGGAGCACTTCCTCGACCTGCTGCGCGAGAGCCTGGAGGATTCCGAGGCCGTGCGCGTGCTGCGCCAGGCCATCGAATGGGGCCGCTATGGCGAGGTCTTCGAATACGACTTCCGCACCGGCATGATCCACCTGCCGGCGCCGGACCCCATCGAGAACGCCGACGGCTGAGCGCCGAAGCGGGAGGGCTGGCGCGGGGCTGTGCCAGCCGCCAGGGCGCGCAAGATTCGGTCAGGTCCGAGTCACGCGGCTGACAACTTGCTCAGCCAGAGTTCAGGTTCCTGAAAACGCGCATCGCGCCCAGCGTCATGAACCAACGTCCTCCCCATGCCCGGCGCCGCCTTCTGCTGGCCGGCCCCGTGCTCGCCAGCCTGCTCGCCCTGACCGCCTGTGGCGGCGGCGACGGCACCTTCGCCGTCGGCACCAGCGGCAGTGCCGCCGCGCCGTCTCCCGCCCCGGCGCCAGCCCCGTCCCCGGCCCCCGCGCCCTCGGCGGCGCCGGTGCCGCCGGCCCAGGCCACGCTGGCCATCCTCGAGACGACGGACCTGCATGCCAACGTCCGCAGCTACGACTACTTCAAGCTGGCCGAGGACAAGTCCTACGGCTTCGAGCGCACCGCCACGCTGATCCGCCAGGCGCGCCAGGAATTTGCCAACACGCTGCTGCTGGACAACGGCGACACCATTCAGGGCACGGCGCTCGCCGATTACGAAGCAACCGTCAAACCCGTCGGCTGCGACCAGCAGCTGTCCATGTACAAGGCCATGGCCGCCCTGGGTTACGACGGCGGCACGCTGGGCAACCATGAGTTCAACTACGGCCTGCCCTTCCTCAACCAGGTGCTGGGCGGCGGCATGACCGTGGCCGACAGCAGCATCGACCCGTCGAAGAAATGCGTGGGCCCCGGCTTCCCGGTCACGCTGGCCAACGTCACCAGCACCCGGACCAATGCGCCGCTGGTGCAGCCCTACGTCATCCTGCAGCGCACGATCAAGGCCCGCACGGCCGACGGCCAGGACGTCAGCGTGCCGATCAAGGTGGGCCTGATCGGCTTCACCACGCCGGGTATCCTGAACTGGGACAAGCGCTTCCTGGACGGCAAGGTCGCCACCCAGGGCGCCGTCGAGACGGCCAACCGCTACATCCCCGAGATGAAGGCGAAGGGCGCCGACGTGGTCGTGGCCCTGCTCCACGGTGGCCTGGATTCGTCCACCTACTCCGCCACCATGGAAAGCCCCGGCCTGTACCTGTCGAAAGTGGCGGGCATCGACGCCATGCTCATGGGCCACCAGCATGGCGAGTTCCCCAAGGCCACCAGCCCCGGCTACACCCAGTCGGGCGTGGACAACACCAAGGGCACCGTCAACGGCGTGCCCGCGGTCATGGCCAGCTCCTGGGGCAAGGCCCTCGGCGTGGTCAAGCTGCAGCTGCGCTGGACGGGCACGCAATGGACCGTGGACAAGGACGCCGGCCGCAGCGAGCTGCGCTACATCCAGGGCAAGGACGCGGCCGGCAAGACCACCTACGTCGACGTCGATCCGACCATCGCGCCGCTGGTCGAGAGCCAGCACCAGGCCACCATCGCCTACGTCAAGCAGCCCATCGGCAGCACCGACTTCCGCATGAGCACGCTGTTCGCCGACGTGGGCGACCCGGGTGCGATCCAGATCGTCAACCAGGCCCAGCAGGCCTACGTGGCGGCCTACATCCAGGCCAACCTGCCCCAGTACGCCGCGCTGCCGGTGCTGTCGGTGAGCGCGCCCTTCAAGTCGGGCTTCCAGGGGGCCGGCGACTACACCGACGTGGCCGCCGGGCCGGTCGCCATCTACAACGCGGCCGACCTGTACCTCTACCCCAACACGGTGTATGCGGTGAAGGTCAACGGCGCCGACATCCAGGGCTGGCTGGAGGCCGCGGCCCAGCGCTTCAACCAGATCGACCCGGCGAAGACGGCCGAGCAGCAACTGATCAGCACCTTCCCGGGCTACAACTTCGACATGTTCACCACGGCGGACATGCAGTACGAGATCGACGTGACGCAGCCCAAGGGCAGCCGAATCAAGAACCTGCAGTACAAGGGCAAGGCCATCGACACGGCGCAGGAGTTCGTGATCGCCACCAACAACTACCGCGCCACCAGCGGCAAGAGCTTCAGCGCCAAGCTCGATGGCTCGGGCACCATCTGGGCCTCGCCCGATGCCAACCGCGACGTGCTGATCAACCACATCCGCGCCAACCCGACGATCACCCGTGCCGGCAACGGCGCGGCGCGCAGCTGGCGCTTCACCAAGGTGACGACGGCCGGCCCGGTGGTGTTCAGCTCCGGCCCCGGCGCGCTGTCGGTGGCCACGGCCGCCGGGCTCAACGGCATCTCGCTGGTGGCGGCGGACGACGGCTCGGGCAAGGGCACGTCGAAGTACGCGATCGATTTGTCGAAGTGAGTGCGAGGGTGGCGGGGCGCTGGCCCCGCAGGTCCTTCGCAACGGCGCCGCGCTAGCGCGACGCGCGAAGAAGGCAGCCGCCTGCGAGGGCGCGCTGCCCATCGCTCTTCAGGCGCACCGAAGGCTGGGGCAGGGCCCCCAGCGCGAGATGGGCGCGGGCACATCTCGAGGCGCGCACCCTCATCGTGCACAGCCTGCGGGCGCAGCGCGAGGCCGGCATGACCGAGTCCGGCCTGGGCGTGGACACGCACAACCTCGACGGCGCGCTGCGCGTGTACGAGAGCTGCGGCTTCGTGGCGGTGCAGCGGCACTGCATCTACCGCAAGCCGCTGCTGCTCGATTGAAGGGCAGACGGCCCCCGTGCCTCAGCGCGGGCGCTTCTGCAGCAGCGGCTCGCCCATGCCCTGCACGCCCACGAGCGCCAGGATGGTCGTGAGCCCGATCTGCGCGTCCTTCCAGGCGCCGTCGGGCTTCCACCATTCGCCAGGACTGTGCCAGCCGCCGGACTCGCCGCCGTTGGACAGGATGATGGCCGGGATGCCCAGCGGTTCGACGTGGCCCTGCACTATCGCGATGCCGTGTGGCCGGAGGCTCGCCCCGAGCCCTTGTTCGAAGAGTCGTGCATCGCCGTATGCAGCCCCGAAGCGGCGTTCGCCCGCGCGGCGTCGTCGGGGGACTTTCGGCGTGTGCCGTTGCTGCACCTGTCCAACCGCCCGCAGGCGTGGGCGGCGTGGCTGGACGATGCCGCACTGGCCCGGCGACCCGCCAACGCGCTGGCGGGCCATCGATTCGACCTGTTCACGACCCTTGTCGAAGGCGTGCGCTGCGGCCTCGGCGCTGCCATCGTGCCGACCTTCTTCGCGCAGCGGGAGCTGGCCGAAGGCAGTCTGGTGCAGGCCCATCGCCACGTGCAGCAGGGCACCCAGGCCTATGCGGTGTTCGTGCCGGGTCAGCGTGCGGCAGAGGCCGGCATTGCCGCATTCGTCGATTGGGTGCGGGCCGAGGTGCAGGCGGAGGCGCCGATCGCGGGCCGCCGCTGACGTTGCCCCGGCCTGTCCCTCATCGGGCAGCCGGCCGGCCGTAAGCGGCCTGGAAGGAGGCCTTGCCGAGCGTGTTGGCGTTGATCATGTAACCCGCCAGCGCCGCGGTGGCGTCGGCGGGGATGTCCAGCCGCTCCACCTTGAGCGCGTGCACGGTGAAGATGTAGCGATGCGCCTTGTCGCCTGCGGGCGGACAGACGCCGCCCCAGGCGGGCACCCCGTAGTCGTTGCGAATCTGCCGGGCGCCGGGGGGCAGGCCGGCACCGCCGACGGCGCCCGCGTTCGCGGGCAGCGCGCCAGGCCCGCGGGGCAGGTCGATCACCGACCAGTGCCACCAGCCCGAGCCGGTGGGCGCGTCCGGGTCGTACACGGTGATCGCGACGCTGCGGGTGCCGGCCGGCGCGCCTGACCACTCGAGGGCGGGCGAGCGGTTCTGGCCCTTGCAGCCGAAGCCGTCGAATTCGAAGGATGGATCGATGGTGCCGCCGCTGCGGATGTCCGGGCTGGAGAGCTGGAAGCCGGCCGCGCCGGCGATGGCCGACA